>JAOPXF010000166.1 GCA_025965295.1 Nocardioides sp. | reverse complement strand
CCGAGGCCATGGGCTCCAACGGCTCCACCTCGATGGGCTCGGTCTGCGCCTCGACCATGTCGCTGCTGCAGGCCGGTGTCCCGCTGCGGGCCTCCGTCGCCGGTATCGCCATGGGTCTCATCTCCGGCGAGGTCGACGGCAAGACGCAGTACGTCGCCCTCACCGACATCCTCGGTGCCGAGGACGCGTTCGGCGACATGGACTTCAAGGTCGCCGGCACGCGCGAGTTCGTCACGGCCCTGCAGCTCGACACCAAGCTCGACGGCATCCCCGCCGAGGTGCTGGGTGCGGCGCTGACCCAGGCTCGCGACGCCCGCCTGGCCATCCTCGACGTCATGGCCGAGGCCATCGACGAGCCCGAGGAGATGTCGCTCCACGCGCCGCGCATCATCACCGTCCGCATCCCGGTGGACAAGATCGGCGAGGTCATCGGCCCGAAGGGCAAGGTGATCAACCAGATCCAGGACGACACCGGTGCGTCGCTGTCCATCGAGGACGACGGCACCATCTACATCGGTGCGACCAACGGCGAGGCTGCCGAGGCCGCCCGCCAGGCCGTCAACGCGATCGCCAACCCGACCATGCCCGAGGTCGGCGAGCGCTACCTCGGCACGGTCTTGAAGACGACGAACTTCGGTGCGTTCGTCTCCCTGCTGCCGGGCAAGGACGGCCTGCTGCACATCAGCAAGCTGCGCGGCCTGGCCGGCGGCAAGCGGGTCGACGCGGTCGAGGACGTCCTCTCCGTGGGCCAGAAGATCCAGGTCCAGATCGCCGAGATCGACGACCGCGGCAAGCTCTCGCTGATCCCCGTCGTCGACGAGTCGGAGGGCTCCTCCGACGAGGCGGCCGACGACCTCGAAGCCGTCGAGGCCGAGTGATCACTGCGTGACGCAGAGCAACGCATCGACGACCGGCCGGCAGGCAACTGCCGGCCGGTCGTCGGCTTCTCGCCCAGCCCCGCCCCAGAAGGTCGGCAGCACGCGCACCCTCCAGACCGTCACCGACCCCGACGGCCAGGTCACCTCGCGCGTGCGCCGTACGCTCCTGCCCGGCGGTCTCCGGGTCATCTCGGAGCAGCTCGCCGGCACCCGGTCGGCCAGCATCGGCGTCTGGGTCGGTGTCGGCTCGCGCGACGAGACCCCGCAGCTGCACGGCTGCTCGCACTTCCTGGAGCACCTGCTCTTCAAGGGCACGGGCGAGCGCACGGCCCTCGACATCTCGGTGGCCCTCGACGCCGTCGGAGGTGAGTTCAACGCCTTCACCGCCAAGGAGTACACCTGCTTCCACACGCGGGTCCTCGACGAGGACCTGCCGCTGGCGGTCGACGTCCTCGGCGACATGATCACCAGCTCCCTGCTCGCGCCCGACGACGTCGAGGCGGAGCGGGACGTCATCCTCGACGAGATCGCGATGCACGACGACGACCCCGACGACGTGGTCCACAACCTCTTCGCCGCGCAGGCGTGGGGGGACTCGCCCCTGGGCCGGCCGATCGCCGGGACCGAGGAGTCGATCGCCGCGCTCACGCGGGCGCAGATCGCCCGCTTCCACAAGCGCCACTATCGCCCGGCCAACATGGTCGTGGCCGCCGCCGGCAACGTCGACCACTCCGCCCTGGTCCGCCAGGTGCGCCGGTCCTTCGGCCGCAACGGCTTCCTGGCGGGCAACGAGCAGCCGGTGCCGCCGCGGCGCAGCGAGCGGGGCCGCAAGGTCACCCCCGGCACCGCGCTCGCCACCCGACCCTTCGAGCAGGTCAACCTGGTGCTCGGTGTCGCCGGGCTGCACCGCCAGGACGACCGGCGCTTCGCCCTCGGCGTGCTCAACACCGCGCTCGGTGGCGGCACGTCCAGCAGGCTCTTCCAGGAGGTGCGCGAGCACCGCGGCCTGGCCTACTCCGTCTTCTCGTTCGCCAGCCACCACGCCGACTCCGGTCTGGTGGGGGTCTCGGTGGGCTGCCTGCCGAGCAAGCTCGACGACGTGCTCACCGTCGTACGCGCCGAGCTGGCCAAGGTCGCGGCCGAGGGCATCACCGCTGAAGAGCTGTCCCGGGGCAAGGGCCAGCTGCGCGGTGGCCTGGTGCTGGGGCTCGAGGACTCCGGCTCGCGGATGTCGCGCCTCGGGAAGGCCGAGCTGGTCTACGACGAGCTGCTGAGCATCGACGAGGTGATGGCCCGGATCGAGGCGGTGACGCTCGAGGAGATCCGCGCCCTGGCAGCGGAGCTGTTCACTCAGCCCGAGGTGCTCGCGATCGTCGGACCGGCGTAGGGCTCAGACCAGCAGGCGCACGACCCCGGCGCAGGCGACGGCCCACAGCACGCTGGTGAAGGTGCCGATGATGAACCGTTCCGCGGCGCCCGTGCGGACGCCGTCCTCGGCCGCGCGCAGCTCGGGATAGCGGCCCAGCCCCTTGACGGCCAGCACCACCGCCAGGCCCTCCGGCCATCCGGCCGCGAGGGACGCGAAGATCGCGCCCCGCTCCAGGACGCCGATCCAGGCGCCGCCGCGGAGCACCTGCCCGGCACGGTCCATGGACCGCCCCGGAGCCTCGTCGCGGTCGACGAGGTCGAAGACGCGGCCGGTGACGGGGCCGCCGCCGACGACGGCGACCAGGCCGGCGAGCACGACCAGCAGGGTGTGCCCACCCCGCCCGGCCACCGTCACGGAGTCGGCGGCCGCGGCCAGGAGGGCGGCCGCCACGAGCAGCGCCACGGTGGGCGGGGTCCAGATCCGGCGCCCCGCCCGGGTCCAGGCGACGAGGCCCGCCACCAGGCACGCCCCCAGCAGCACCAGGACGAGCCAGCCGGTGGTGTCGACGGTCGTGGTGCTCATGCGGCCACCTCCGCCCCGAGGAGCCGGGCGGTCAGCTCGGTGGCCAGCTCACGGGCCCGCCGCCCCTCGACGATGCCGGCGGCCTGGGCCCGCTGGCTCACGGCCGACTGACTGATCCCGAGGCGGCGCCCGGCCTCCTCGTAGGAGAGCCCCTCGTCGACGAGGTCGGCGACCTCCCAGCCGCCCTTCGTCCGGCGGCCCAGGACCGTCGCCCAGAGCCACAGGGTGGTCTCCAGCGCCCGGGCGCCCGGGTCGTCGCCGGCGACGCGCAGGTGCCAGGGGCTGTTCTTCGCCGACGTCACCGCGCTGCGCGCCCGGAGGTACGCCGGGCCGCGGCCGGCGCGGGCGTGGTCGGGGAGCGGGGTGTCGACGTCACCGATGCCGATGCCGATGTTCCAGGCGTCCTCGCGCAGCAGGAGCTCGACGGCGCGGGGGAGAGCGGCGGGGTCGTCGAGGACACCCTGGAACTCGTCGCCCGCCGTGCGCTCGAGCGGGCGGAGCAGGGGGACGGCCGAGAGCGCCTCGATGGTCTCGGGCACGAGGTCGGGGCGGGTGCGGCTGCCCCGCTGGTCCACGGTCAGGACGGCCACGGTCATCGCGACGCCTCCCTCGGTCTCGGCCTGATGGCCACCCTACATTAGAGAATTATCTAATGTAAAGGCCTCATTAGGAAATAACCTCAACGACGGCCGATGATGCCCACGACCGCGGGGGCCTTCTGCTCGACCACCGAGACCCGGAAGCCACCGGCCTCCAGGGCCGCTGAGGCCTTCTTGACGATGTTCGGCACCAGCTCGGCGCGGTTGGCCTCGTAGAACAGGAAGATCGCGCCACCGGGCAGCAGCCGGTCGTGCAGCAGCGCCACCTCGTCGGCGCAGTCACGGACCCAGAACAGGTTGACGTTGAACGCGAAGACCTTGTTCAGGCGCTTCACCGGGACCCGCAGCGTGGCGAGGTCGATCTGGCGGACCGTGAGCTTCCCGGCCTCCACGGCCTTGGCGTTGCGGCGCTTCGTGCGGTCGACGCCGGACTCCGACCGGTCGATCGCGAAGAGCTTGCCGGTGTCGAGCCGGCTGAGGATCAGCTCGGCTCCAGCGCCCGGCCCGCAGCCGATCTCGAGCACGTGGTCGGACGGCTGGACGTCCATCAGCTCGACCGCCCATCGGATCCGAGCCGGAATCGTCTGCAGTGGCATGGGGCCAAGACTGCCAGAAAGCGTCGCGGGCGACGCGACCGGACGCCGGAACGGACCGAACGCCGGCTGGCACTAGGTTGGGACCGTGACTGAGTCGACCCGCACGGACGCGGCAACCGCACTGAAGGTGGGCGTGCTCGGCGCCCGGGGCAAGGTGGGATCCGAGGTGTGCCGGGCCGTCGAAACGGCCGACGACCTCGAGCTCGTGGCGGCGATCGACGCCGGCGACTCGCTCGACCAGCTGGTCGAGACCGGGGCGCGCGCGGTCGTCGACTTCACCCATCCCGACGTCGTGATGGACAACCTGGAGTTCTGCATCCGGCACGGCATCCATGCCGTCGTCGGAACCACCGGCTTCGACGAGGGTCGCCTGGAGGTGCTGCGGGGCTGGCTGGCGGACTCGCCGGGCACCGGCGTCCTGGTCGCGCCGAACTTCTCCATCGGCGCCATCCTGATGATGCGCTTCGCGGCGGCCGCCGCCCCGTTCTACGAGTCGGTGGAGGTCGTCGAGCTCCACCACCCGGACAAGGCCGACGCGCCCTCCGGCACCGCCCGGCGTACGGCGGAGCTCATCGCCGCCGCCCGCCGCGCCGCCGGCTCGCCGCCGGTCCCCGACGCCACCACCACGTCCCTCGACGGTGCGCGCGGGGCGGACGTCGACGGCATCCGCGTCCACGGCCTGCGAATCCGGGGCCTGGTGGCGCACCAGGAGGTCATCCTCGGCGGCGTGGGGGAGACCCTCACGATCCGCCACGACTCGCTGGACCGGGCGTCCTTCACGCCGGGAGTGCTCGCGGGGCTGCGCGCCATCGAGTCTCACGCCGGACTCACGGTCGGGCTGGAGAACTTCCTCGACCTGGACTGACCCAGCGGAATTCCTGCAACTTCCTGCGTTGCAGGAATGTGCAGGTGACCATGCATGACCTCGGTCGTTGTTCCTTGCAAGGGTGTGCGATCCACGGACACACACCACTGGGTACGACGAGAGGGAATCATTCATGCGCAGGACCTTGGGGCTCGCCACGGCAGCTGTACTGGCCGCAGGCACCTTCGGCGTGCAGGCCGCTGACGCGACCGCACCGACCGCCCACCTGACCAGCCACCGCAGCGGCCACACCGGCATCGCCGCCGCCGCGATCAACGCGCTCGAGCACCACCCCGGTGCCGCCCGCGACGCCGCGGGCCAGGCCTTCGGCGTCACCGACACCATCACCGACCCCGACGGCAGCACCCACGTGCGCCTCGACCGCACGATCCACGGGGTGCCGGTCCTGGGCGGCGACGTCGTCGTGCACCGCGGCCCGGCGGCCGGCTGGCGTGGGGTCAGCCAGACGCTGCGCTCCCCGCTGCGCCTCTCGACCACCCCGGCCGTGACCGCGGCCGCCGCGTCCGCCCGGGCGCTCGCTCCGGCACGCGCCACCCGCACGATCGCCGGCCTGCGCAGCGCCGGTGCTCCGCGCCTGGTGGTCGACGCCACCGCCGCCCGCCCGCACCTCGCGTGGCAGGTCACGACCGGCGGCGTGCACCAGGACGGCACGCCCAGCCGCCTGGAGACCTACGTCGACGCCAGGACGGGCACGGTGCTGCGCCGCGAGGAGCAGATCGAGACCGTCGACGGCTCCGGTCAGTCGCTGTACGGCGGCACCGTGCCGCTGCAGCTGACGCTCTCGGGCTCGACGTACCAGCTCAAGGACCCGACCCGCGGCAACACGTACACGACCGACATGAACAACGCCGAGGACTCGATGCTCTGCCAGATCTTCGGCAGCGGCTGCAAGACCGGCACCCTGTTCACGAGCCCGGACAACCTGTTCGGCAACGGCTCGACGAGCAGCCGGGAGTCGGCCGCCGTCGACGCGCAGTACGGCACGAACATGACGTGGGACTTCTACAAGTCGACGTTCGGGCGCAACGGCATCTTCGGCGACGGCACCGGCTCCTACAACCGGGTGCACTACGGCTCCGGCTACGTCAATGCGTTCTGGGACGGCACCAAGATGACGTACGGCGACGGCGACGGCACCAACTACGGTCCGCTCACCTCGCTCGACGTCGCCGGCCACGAGATGTCGCACGGCGTCACCGAGAACACCGCGGGCCTCGACTACTCCGGTGAGTCGGGCGGGCTCAACGAGGCCACCTCGGACATCTTCGGCACCATGGTGGAGTTCTACGCCGCCAACGCCAACGACCCGGGCGACTACCTCATCGGTGAGGAGTTCGACCTCGCGAACCACGCCGGCTTCCGCCGGATGGACAAGCCCAGCAGCGACGGTGCGTCGTACGACTGCTGGTCGACGCTGGTCGGCCAGGACGACGTGCACTACTCCTCGGGCGTGGGCAACCACTTCTTCTACCTGCTGTCGGAGGGTTCGGGCGCCAAGACCCTCAACGGCGTCTCCTACAACAGCCCGACCTGCAACGGCTCCACGGTGACCGGCATCGGTCGCGACGCGGCCGCCGCGATCTGGTACCGCGCGCTGACCGTCTACATGACGTCGAGCACCAACTACAAGGGCGCGCGGACCGCGACGCTCAGCGCCGCGAAGGACCTCTACGGCGCCGCGAGCACGCAGTACGCCGCCGTGGGTGCCGCGTGGAGCGCCGTCAGCGTCAGCTGACGGCGGTCCCTCACTGACTGGGGGGACACAGGGCCCGCACCGGGAGACCGGTGCGGGCCCGTTTGTTCGCGAGCGGTGGATCGTGAGGCTCGCTCACCCTCCGGTCGCTACGGCTCGACGGTGACCTTGATGGCGGCGCCGCGCTGGACGATGTCGAAGGCCTCGAGCGCCCGCTCGAGCGGGATGTGCTCGGTGATCAGGTCCTTGACCGGCACCTGGCCGGTCGAGATGTACTGGAGCGCCCGCTTGTTGTGCTCCGGAGCCGAGCCGTTGGCCCCGTGGATGTGCAGCTGGCGGTAGTGGACGACGTTGGAGTCGCAGGTGATCGTGGGGTCGGTCTTGGGCAGTCCGCCGAAGAAGGAGATCCGGCCGTTGCGGGCCGCCATCGCGATCGCCTGCTCCTGGGTCACGTTCGCGGCGGTGGCGGTGATGATCACGTCGGCGCCACGGCCACCGGTGAGCTCCATGACCCGCTCGACGACGTCGACCTCGGCCCCGTTGATGACCTCGTCGGGCTGGACCGCGTCGGCCGACATCTTCAGGCGCTCGGCGTTGACGTCGATGAGGAACACCCGGCCGACCTTGTGCACGCCCCGGGCGATGCGGATGTGCATGCAGCCGATCGGGCCTGCGCCGAAGACCACCAGGGTGTCGCCCTCCTCGATGCCGAGCAGCTCCTGGGCGTTGATCGCGCAGGCGAAGGGCTCCGCGGCCGAGGCCTCGTCGTACCCCACGTTGTCGGGGATGCGGTTGAGGCCGTCGACCTTGAGGACCTGCTTCGGCACGATCATGTACTCGGCGAAGCCGCCGTCGTACTGGTAGCCGACCGAGGTCTGGTTCTGGCAGACCGCCATCCAGCCCTTGTTGCACTCGTAGCAGTCGCCGCACGGCACCGCGGCGATGACCTGGGCACGGTCACCGACCTGCCAGTCGCCGCCGTACGTCGCCTGCACGTCGGCACCGACCTCCACGACCTCGCCGGCGATCTCGTGGCCGATGGTGCGCGGAGGCGTGAGGTTCTGGTGGCCGTTGTGGAAGATCTTGACGTCGGTGCCGCAGGTCGAGCAGTTGCGCACGCGCAGCTTGACCTCGTCGGGGCCGCACTCGGGCTCGGGGACGTCCTCGAGGCGCACGTCCTCCGGGGCGTAGAAGCGCAGTGCCTTCATGGTCTTCCTCCTGGGGGTGTTGGGGACGGCGGCGTTGACCGCACTCTACCACCGAGTGTCTTGTTTTGTCTGTGAATATGTTGCTCTAGACTCTTGACGTGTGGTTTTCGAAGGGGATATACAGGCATTCAAAGATTCGCATGACGTGCGTCACACTGACGGCCGCACGCGAGCGAGCACGACGCCCGGCCCGTGTGCCGGGTTCCCGAGGAGGGATGAGCATGGCAACAGTCGAGACCGCGACGCCGCGCACGTCGGCGCGGGTGCACGTCCAGAAGTTCGGCACGTTCCTGTCCAACATGGTGATGCCGAACATCGGCGCCATCATCGCGTGGGGCCTGATCACCGCGTTCTTCATCCCGGTGGGCTGGACGCCCAACGAGAAGATCGCCACGATCGTCGGCCCCGGCATCTACTACCTGATCCCGCTGCTGATCGCCTACACCGGCGGCTACAACGTCTACAAGCTCCGCGGTGGCGTCGTCGGGGCCACGTCGACGCTCGGCATCATCATGGCGACCAGCTCGCCACTCTTCGACAAGGCGTACGCCACCACCGGCGGGTCGCCGATGTTCCTCGGGGCCATGATCATGGGCCCGCTCGGTGCCTACGCGATCCTGCGCCTCGACCGGTTGTGGGCGGGCAAGATCAAGCCCGGCTTCGAGATGCTGGTGAACAACTTCTCGGCCGGCATCTCGGCCGCCCTCATGGCGATCGCGGCCATGTTTCTCCTCGGGCCCGTGCTTCGTGCGGTGATGGCCGGTCTTGGAAACGCGGTGGAGTTCCTGGTCAACCACAGCCTGCTGCCGATCACGGCGATCATCATCGAGCCGGCCAAGGTGCTGTTCCTCAACAACGCCATCAACCACGGCGTGCTGACGCCGCTCGGCCTCGACCAGTCCAAGCAGATCGGACACTCGGCGCTCTTCCTGCTGGAGGCCAACCCCGGCCCGGGTGCCGGCATGCTGCTGGCGTTCATGATCTTCGGCAAGGGTGTTGCCAAGGCCACCGCCCCCGGCGCGCTGGTCATCCAGTTCTTCGGCGGTATCCACGAGGTCTACTTCCCGTACGTCCTGGCCAAGCCGCGCCTGCTCCTCGCGCTCGTCGCGGGTGGCGCGACCGGCACGCTGATGAACGTGATCTTCGACTCCGGTCTGGTCGCCCCGGCGGCGCCGGGATCGATCTTCGCGGTCTACTCCTCGCTGGCCAAGGGGAGCGCGCTGGGTGTGACCCTGTGCTGGTCGAGCGCGCTCATCGTGACCTTCGTGGTCGCCTCGGTGCTCCTCCGGCTGGACCGCTCCGAGGACGAGGTCGACCTGGCCGCGGCCACCGCCGACATGGAGGCCCGCAAGGGCAAGAAGTCGGTCGCGTCGTCGGTGCTCGGCGGCGGGGGTGGCGGGGGTGGCGGCAAGGAGATCAGGTCGATCGTCTTCGCCTGCGACGCCGGCATGGGCTCCTCGGCCATGGGCGCGTCCGTGCTCCGCAGGAAGGTCCACGGCGCCGGGTTCACCGACGTCACGGTCGTCAACCAGTCGATCGCGAACCTCACCGACACCTACGACCTCGTGGTCACCCACCAGGACCTGACCGCTCGCGCCCGCCAACAGACGGGCTCGGCCATCCACGTGTCCGTCGACAACTTCATGGCCAGCCCGAGGTACGACGAGATCGTCGACCTGCTGCACCGGACCAACGGCGAGGGTGCCGGCGGAGTGGTGGAGGAGGACGACGCGGGCGCCGGCGAGATGCTGGCCGAGGAGTCCATCGTGCTCAGTGGCCGGGCCAGGACCCGGGACGAGGCGATCACCGAGGCCGGCGAGCTGCTGGTCGCGGTCGGCGCCGTGGACCCGACGTACGTCGATGCCATGCACGAGCGCGAGAAGTCGGTGTCCACCCACATGGGCAACGGGCTCGCGATCCCGCACGGAACCAACGAGGCCAAGCCGTCGATCCACCGCTCGGCCATCTCGTTCGTGCGCTTCCCCGACGGCCTCGACTGGAACGGCAAGGAGACGAAGTTCGTGGTCGGTGTCGCCGGGGCGGGCAAGGACCACCTGGCCCTGCTCGGCCGGATCGCCCAGGTCTTCGTCGACAGGGACCGGGTCGCCGAGCTCGAGGCGGCCGAGACCACCGACGACGTGCGACGCATCCTGGGCGGGGTGGGCGCCAGCGCCTGAGCCACCCGTCCGACAGGCCCCGCGGGCCCCGCGCCAGACCGGTGCGGGGTCCGTGGTCGTCCCGGGTCAGAGCAGCCGGACCAGCGCGGCGGCCAGGGCGGCGCCGAAGACGACCGCGAGGAAGGGCGCGCGGAGGAGGAGCAGCACGACCGCGACCGCCAGGCCGAGGGCACGGGCGTCGAGCACCAGGTGGTGGCCGCTGCCGACGACCTGGACGGCGACCAGCGCGGCCAGCAGGGCGACGGGGATCAGGTCGGCGACCCGCTCGACCAGCGGCCGCTCGAGCACGCGGGGCGGCACGGAGAGCCCGGCCAGCTTGAGCAGGTAGCAGCCGGCCGCGGCGACCAGGATCGCCAGCCAGGTCATGACCGCGCCTCGGGGATCTCGGTCGGGTCGGTTCCACGGGTGAGCACGGCGGCGAGCAGGGCGACGCCGGCGGCCGCGAGGACCGGGACGCCGGCGGGGGAGAGCGGCACCATCCCCAGGGCCACTGCCGCCGCGGCCACCGCGACGACCCGGTTGCGGCCGTTGCGCAGCCGCGGCCAGAGCAGGGCCAGGAAGGCGCCGCCGACCGCGGCGTCGAGGCCGTAGGTCCGCGGGTCGCCCAGCTGGGTCCCGGCGACCGCGCCGGCCAGGGTGGCGAGGTTCCAGAGCACGAAGACCGACGCACCCGTGGTCAGGAACCCGACCCGGGCGGCCGGGACGGAGGTCCGGGTGACCGCCATGGCCGTCGACTCGTCGATCAGGATCTGGGCGGCGAGCGCCCGGCGCCACCCCGTCCAGCGCAGCAGCGCCGCGAGCCGCAGGCCGTAGAGCGTGTTGCGGGTGCCGAGCAGCAGCGCGGTCAGGGCACCCGAGACGGGCGCCCCGCCGGCGGCGATCACGCCGACGAGCGCGAACTGGGAGGCGCCGGTGAACATCAGGAGGGAGAGCGCGCAGGTCTGGGCCACGGAGAGGCCCGCAGCGACCGAGACCGCGCCGAAGGACACGCCGTACGCGCCGGTCGCGAAGCCCACGCCGAGGCTGTCGCGCACGATGGCTGACCGCTCGCTCGGGTCCAGGGGCGCCGCGGTCACGCGGCGACCCTAACAACGCCGGAGCGGCCCGGCGGACGTCAGCGGTGGCGCTGGACGCGCACGGGGCGCGGGTGGCGCGAGAAGTCGTGCACCAGCAGGAACGCGACGATCACGGCCACGGCCGCACCGGCGGTTGCGCCGACGGTCGCGGCGAGCGGTACGGCGGCGACGAAGGCCACCCAGGCTCCCGCGGCGATGCCCACGAGCAGGACGGCTGCGACGACGAAGGAGCGGTAGAGGCGGGGAAGCGGACCCAGCATCTCGATGCCACCGTTCTGGCCGGGATCAGAGCCTCGTCGATCGGGGGTGTGCCGGCAGCACCATGATCACCCGATCGCGGCCGATTTCAAGTGAACGATCCAAACCGGTCAGGAGAACTGGGTGTGCAGGCGCACCTGCTTGACCAGCGTGGTGCCCTCGCCGTCGAGGTCGAGCTCGCGGTGGGCGGTGTCCGGTGCCCAGCCGGCCTCGGTGAGGAACGTGCGCAGGGCGTCGTCCGTGGCGATCGTCCAGGTCACGGCCCGGGTGAACCGGTCGGCCCGCATCGTGTCGACCGCCGCCTGCAACAGCCGGGAGCCGTGACCCTTGCCGCGCTCGCCGGGGTCGAGGGTCACCTCCATCAGCTCCGCGTCGCTGACCGGGTCGCAGTCGGGGTCGGCGGCGGGGGTGGTGATCGCGAAGCCCACGACCCGGTTGCGCTCGAGCGCGACGAGCACCCGGTTGCGGGCGTCCTTCGGGGCCGCGAGCAACGCCCCCCACGCGGCGGCGGCCGCCTCCACGTCGCTCGGGAGGGTCTCGGCCGGCACCAGGCCGGCGTACACGTCGCGCCAGGCGCGCAGCTGGAGCTCGGCGATCGCCGCGGCGTCGTCGGCCCAGGCGACCCGGACGGACACGTTGGCGGTGGGGCTGGTCATGCGGACAGTCTCTCCCACCCAGCGTCTGTTACTGAACTGCGTCGAAGATGCAGCATGTTGTAACAAGCGCTGGTAGCGTGGTGGGGGTGTACGGCAACGACTTCACCGCGCCCGACGAGACGGCTCCACGTCCGGCGACCGGTGACGAACCCGAGACGTTCCGCGCCCTCCTCGAGGGTGAGGGACGGGTCGAGCCACGCGACGACCTGCCGGACGCCTACCGCCGCACCCTGGTCCGCCAGATCGCCCAGCACGCCCACTCCGAGATCATCGGCATGCAGCCCGAGGGCAACTGGATCAGCCGCGCCCCCAGCCTGCGCCGCAAGGCGATCCTGATGGCGAAGGTCCAGGACGAGGCCGGTCACGGCCTCTACCTGTACGCCGCCGCCGAGACGCTCGGCGTGGACCGCGCCGACCTGCTCGACCAGCTGCACTCCGGCCGGCAGAAGTACTCCTCGATCTTCAACTACCCGACGCTCACCTGGGCCGACGTGGGCGCCATCGGCTGGCTCGTCGACGGGGCCGCGATCGTCAACCAGGTGCCGCTGTGCCGCTGCTCCTACGGGCCGTACGCCCGCGCGATGATCCGGGTCTGCAAGGAGGAGTCCTTCCACCAGCGGCAGGGCTTCGAGATCCTGCACACGCTCTCGCACGGCACACCGGCCCAGAAGGCCATGGCCCAGGATGCCGTCGACCGCTACTGGTGGCCCAGCCTGATGATGTTCGGGCCGCCCGACGACGACTCGCCCAACTCCGCCCAGTCCATGGCCTGGGGGATCAAGCGCTTCTCCAACGACGACCTGCGCCAGCGCTTCGTCGACATGACCGTGCCGCAGGCCGAGGCCCTCGGGCTGACCCTGCCCGACCCGGAGATCCGGTGGAACGACGAGCGTGGCCACTACGACTTCGGCGAGGTCGACTTCACCGAGCTGTTCGAGGTCATCAAGGGCAACGGCCCCTGCAACGCCGAGCGGATGGCGCACCGGGTCCGCGCCCACGAGGACGGCGCCTGGGTGCGCGAGGCCGCCAACGCGTACGCGGACAAGCAGGCCGCGCGTGCCGGTGCGGACGTCGCATGAGGGACTGGCCGCTCTGGGAGGTCTTCGTGCGCTCGCGTCGCGGGCTCTCGCACGTGCACGTCGGCTCGTTGCACGCCCCCGACGCCGAGATGGCGCTGCGCAACGCCCGTGACCTCTACACCCGTCGCCAGGAGGGCGTCTCGCTGTGGGTCGTGCCCGCGGCCGAGATCGTCGCGTCCAGCCCCGACGAGGCCGACGCCTTCTTCGACCCGGCGGCCGACAAGATCTACCGCCACCCGACGTTCTACGACGTCCCCGAGGGGGTCGAGCATCTATGACGGACAGCCACGCCGGCTACGTCCTCGGTCTCGCCGACGACGCGCTCATCTCGGCCCAGCGGATGGGCTGGTGGATCAGCCGCGCCCCTCAGCTCGAGGAGGACGTCGCCCTCGCCAACATCGGCCTCGACCAGCTCGGCCAGGCCCGCACCCTGCTCGCGCACGCGGGCGCGCTCGAGGGCGACGGGCGGAGCGAGGACGACCTCGCCTACCTCCGCGACGAGCGCGACTTCCGGAACGTCAAGCTGGTCGAGCGGCCGCAGACCGACTTCGCGGTCACGATGGCGCGGCTCCTCGTCTTCGCGACCTGGCAGGCCGAGCTGTACGCCGCCCTCGCCGGCAGCACCGACGCGACCCTCGCCGGGGTCGCCGGCAAGGCCGTCAAGGAGGTGGCCTACCACGTAGACCACGCGCGCCAGTGGGTGCTGCGCCTCGGTGACGGCACCGACGAGTCCCACCGGCGGATGCAGGCCGCCGTCGACGCCGAGTGGCCCTTCGTCGAGGAGCTGTTCCGGCCCGTCGACCCCGCCCTGGTCGCGGCCGGCGTCGCGGCCGACCCGACCGTCCTGCGCGCCGCGGTCCTGCGCCGCGTGGGACAGGTGCTCGACGAGGCCACGCTGAGCGTGCCCGACGTCGCCCCCGCCGTGGCCGGCGGCCGCGACGGCCTGCACACCGAGCACCTCGGCTTCCTGCTCGCCGAGATGCAGCACCTCACCCGCTCCCACCCGGAGGCGTCGTGGTGACGGTCTCGACGGGCTCGACCACCACCGGGGGCGCGTGGAAGATCGCCTCAGACGTTCCCGACCCCGAGCTCCCGGTCGTGACGATCGCCGACCTCGGCATCCTGCGCGACGTCACCGAGGACGACCAGGGCCGCGTCCACGTCCAGATCACGCCGACGTACTCCGGCTGCCCGGCGATGGAGACCATCAGCACCGACCTGGTCGACGCGCTGACGACGGCCGGCTACCAGCATGTCGACGTCGAGTTCGTGCTGGCGCCCGCCTGGACCACCGACTGGATGAGCGACGAGTGCCGCGCCAAGCTCACGGCGTACGGCATCGCGCCGCCGACCGGACGGGTCGCCGACGGGCCGGTGCCGATCGCCCTGGCCGTGCGCTGCCCCCAGTGCGGCAGCCTCGACACCCGCGAGTCGAGCCACTTCGGGTCCACGTCGTGCAAGTCCCTGTGGGTGTGCCGGTCCTGCCGCGAGCCCTTCGACCACTTCAAGGCAATCTGAGCGATGCCGGCCCCCCACCGGGCCGCGTTACACCCCCTGCGGGTCGCGGCCATCGACGAGCTGACCGACGACGCGGTCGCGGTGACCTTCGACGTGCCCGCCGAGCTCGCCGACGACTACGCCTTCACCCACGGTCAGCACCTCAACATCCGCGGCGGCGACGACGTGCGTCGCAGCTACTCCATCTGCACGCCGCCGTCCTCGCGGGTGCTGCGGATCGGCGTCAAGCGGCTGCCGGGCGGCGCGTTCAGCGAGGGCGTCCTGGACCGGCTCCGGGTGGGCGACGAGCTCGAGGTGATGACGCCGTCGGGCCGCTTCACCACCGAGCTCGACCCCACCGCGCGCAAGACGTACGTCGCCGTCGCGGCCGGCTCGGGCATCACCCCGGTGCTGTCGATCCTGGCCGCGATCCTCGAGGGCGAGCCGGGCGCCTCGGTCACGCTCGTCTACGCCAACCGCACCCACCGGTCGGTGATGTTCCTCGACGAGGTGCACGACCTCAAGGACCGCTACCCGGAGCGCCTCCAGATCATCCACGTCCTCTCCCGGGAGGCCCACGACGTCGAGCTCTTCTCGGGCCGCCTGGACGCGGACCGGCTGCGGGGGATCCTCGACGCGTTCGTCCCGGCCGTGGAGGTCGACGACTGGTTCCTCTGCGGCCCGCAGCAGATGGTCGAGGAGCTGCGCGCGGCCATTGCCGCGGCCGGTGGGAACACCGCCCGCGTCCACACCGAGCTCTTCCACGCCGACCCGGTGCCGCGCGCGCCGGTCGTGGCGCTGGCCGGGGGTGCCGAGGGCGCGGCCCGGGTGTCGATCCGGCTCGACGGCCGCAGCTCCGACTTCGAGCTGCGACCCGACGACGTACCCGTCCTCGAGGCGGCCCTGCGGGTCCGCTCCGACCTGCCGTTCGCCTGCAAGGGCGGGGTCTGCGGCACCTGCCGCGCCAAGGTCGTCGAGGGCAGCGTGGCGATGGACGTCAACTACGCCCTGGAGCCCGAGGAGGTCGAGCGCGGCTACGTGCTCACCTGCCAGTCGCACCCCACGGCCGAGCGGGTCGTGCTCGACTACGACGCCTGAACCGCCCGGCCTCACCGGGCGCCGCCTAGGGTCGAGCCATGGAGATTCGCAACCTCGGGAAGTCCGGACTCAAGATCTCGGCCATCGCCTACGGCAACTGGCTGACCCACGGCTCGCAGGTCGAGGAGGAGGCCGCGACCGCGTGCGTCCGGCAGGCCCTCGACGAGGGCATCACGACCTTCGACACCGCCGACGTCTACGCCAACACGGCGGCCGAGAGCGTCCTGGGCCGCGCCCTGCAGGGCGAGCGCCGCGAGGGGCTCGAGATCTTCACCAAGGTCTACTGGCCCACCGGCCCCGGCAAGCACAACGACCACGGGCTGTCCCGCAAGCACATCATGGAGTCCATCAACGGCTCGCTCACCCGGCTCGGCACCGACTACGTCGACCTCTACCAGGCGCACCGCTACGACTACGAGACGCCGCTCGAGGAGACGATGGAGGCGTTCGCGGACGTCGTACGCCAGGGCAAGGCGCTCTACATCGGTGTGTCGGAGTGGCGCGCGGAGCAGATCCGGGCGGCCCACGCGCTCGCCCGCGAGCTGAAGATCTCGCTGGTCTCCAACCAGCCGCAGTACTCCATGCTCTGGCGGGTCATCGAGTCCGAGGTCGTCCCGACGTGTGAGGAGCTCGGCATCGGCCAGATCGTCTGGTCGCCGATCGCGCAGGGCGTCCTGACCGGCAAGTACCTCCCGGGTCAGGCACCGCCCGAGGGCTCCCGGGCCACCGACGACAAGGGCGGCGCGAACATGATCAAGCGCTGGCTCGAGGACGACGTGCTCGAGCGCGTGCAGCAGCTCCGGCCGCTGGCCGACGAGGCCGGTCTCAGCCTCGCGGAGCTGGCCGTCGCCTGGGTGCTGCAGAACGACAATGTCTCCGCGGCGATCATCGGGGCGAGCCGCCCCGAGCAGGTGACCCAGAACGTCAGGGCGGCCGGGGTGAAGCTGGACGCCGCGCTGCTCAAGCGGATCGACGAGATCGTCGACCCGGTCGTGGTGCGGGACCCGTCGAAGACGGACTCTCCGAGGCGTCGGGACCTCTGACGTCCCTGATGAGGGCGATCGCGCCCAGGATCGACATCGCGAACCCGGCCAGCGCCGCAGGCCACCACCCGTCGCGCAGGCCGTCGCCCAGCAGCGCCAGCCCCACGATGGCGGGCACCCCGGTCTGGCCGACGATCATGGGGGCGGTGGCCACGGAGACGGGTGCCCGCTCCAGGCCCATCGAGTAGGTCCAGAACGCGAGCAGTCCGAAGACCGGCACGGCCAGCGCGGCGACCACGACCGGCGCCGAGAACGGCGTTCCGACCCCGCGCACCGCGATCGCGGACCCGGCGTACCCCAGGCCCGCCAGCGTGCCGAGGGTGCCACCGGCGAGCCGGGAGCCCCAGCGGGCGGCGAGCGCCAGCAGGAGCACGGCCGCCCACAGGGTCACGGCGAACCACGCGTCGGTGACCGCGTCGCCCGCGGTACCGGACCCGAGGGCCAGCAGCACCAGCCCGGCGGTCACGGCACCGATGGCGGACCAGTGCCGCAGGGTGAGCCGCTCGCGCAGGAGACGGGAGGACAGGGCCGTGACCGGCAGCGACATCGCGATGGTGGCCTGCGCGAGGTAGAGCGGGAGCAGCCAGATCGAGACGGCGTGCAGGAGGAAGCCGACGAGGTACGACGCCACCACGGCCATCGTCCACGGGTCGCGCACGCTGCTGGACACGAAGCCGGCGAGGCTGCCCGACGTCAGGTCTCCACGGCGTACGGCATGCGCCTGGGCCACCGCGCCGAGCCCGAACAGGACGGCGGCAAGCAGTGCCGCCGCGAGCCCGGCCACCGCCTCCGTCGTCACGGCCGGCCCGCAGTCACCGGTAGTGCTCGGGGAGCTCCTGGCCGATCTTGACCTTGGACTTGGGCAGCCGCATGAACTTCATCTGCAGCGCCCGGGTGACCGCGTAGTAGGTCGTGCCCTTGAGCGGCTCGTCGGGGAAGCGGCGGGTGAGCTGGCGGCGCAGCCGGAGGCGCAGGATGACCATGTCGACGATCACCAGCAAGATGGTGCCGAGCAGGACCGTGTTGCCGATCGAGCGGAGCTGGTCGCTGCCGGAGTAGCCCATCACCATCGTCACGATCAGCAGCGGCACCATCAGCTCGATGAACGAGAAGCGGCTGTCGACGAAGTCGCGCACGAAGCGCCGCACCGGGCCCTTGTCGCGCGCCAGGTAGAAGCGCTCGTCGCCGGCCTTCATGGCGGCCCGGATGTTCTGGCTCGACTCGCTGCGTGCGGCGCGCTGGGCCTGGGCCGTCTCCTTGCGGGTGCGCGGCACCTTGGCGCGCGCCCTGGCGGCGGCCTCGGCCTCGCGGCGCGTCGGGGTGGGTCGGCCCTTGCCGCCGGCCTTGGTGATGGCCGCTTCGGCGGGGGTCTCGGACTTGGTGCGACGGAACAACGCGGGCGCCTTCGGACGGTCGGGTGATCGGGCAACGGGGGCGGGGACCGACTCCGTGCGGACAACCCTACCGACGTCACCGGCGACCCTCGCGATTGCGCCTCATGTCCTAAGGTGAGGAGACCCGGTGAACATCTGTGAGAGGGACACCACCCCATGAGTCTCATGAAGCGCATCAGCCTGATCTTCAGGTCGAAGGCCAACACGGCCCTCGACCGTGCCGAGGATCCTCGCGAGACGCTCGACTACAGCTACCAGCGGCAGCTCGACCTGCTCTCGAAGGTCCGCCGCGGCGTCGCCGACGTCGCCACGAGCCGCAAGCGGGTCGAGCTCCAGGTCAACCAGCTCGAGCAGCAGTCGGCCAAGCTCCAGGACCAGGCCCAGAAGGCCATCTCGATGGGTCGCGAG
>JAOPXF010000137.1 GCA_025965295.1 Nocardioides sp. | reverse complement strand
CCGACCAGGACGGCGCCGGCGACCGCGAGCCCCGCGACGACCGTCCACAGCGGCACGGGGGTCAGTGCGAGGGTGGCGGCTCCGGCCAGGAGGAGGGCGACCGCTGCCGCCGAGCGGGGCACGCGGGCGGCCACCCGGTGCGAGGCGGGGAGCAGCACGGCGGCGGCCAGGGCCAGCCCGGCGAGCCCCGGGACGAGCACGCCCGGGTGGGCGACGAGCGTCACGGAGACGAGGCGCACGCCGGCCGTCGTGGTGAACGGGGCGCCCAGGCTCAGCACGCGGCCGGCCGCGTCGGCGACGAGGGCGATCGAGACCGTGAGCACCGGCAGGGTCGCGAGGGCCAGGGGGGCGCGGGGGACAAGGCCCCAGCGGACCGGGGTGACCAGGGCGGCGGCCGACCAGGCCACCAGCACGGCCAGCGAGACGATGGTCATCCGGGTGACGCCGTCGTCGAGGCCCGGGAGCGCGAGCGTGATCGTGGCGAGCGTGGCGGCCGCAGCCCCGGCGGCGGCGATGCCGGCCCGGAAGGAGCGGGAGAAGGCGATCGGCAGGAGCAGCAGCACCGAGGCGGTGAGCAGCGGCCAGCCGTGGCCGTCGACCCACAGGCCGCGGAGCGTCGCGTGGGTGGTCGCCTCGACCAGCCCGGAGAGGGCGAGCGAGGTCCACCAGGCACCGGCCCCGGCGAGTGCGGCCCACGGAAGCACCCGCACCGACAGCACCCGGCCCAGCTGGGCGAGGGCCGCGAAGGCGAGGACGGCGGCGGTGGCGACGACCTGGTCGCGGTCACCGATGCCGGTCGCCCCCGCGACGGCGGTGCCCAGGCCGAGGGCGGCGACGAGCTGCGGGGTCACGAGTCGCGCAGGCGCGAGCACGAGGCCGAGGGAGGCCACCAGGAGTGCGCCGCCGACGACGCAGGCCAGCCTCTCCGCGTCCAGGTCGCCGAGCCAGCCGGCGTTGTCGGCGCCCACGACGTCCAGGACGAGGAGCCCCAGCGAGACGACCGTGAGCGACTCCGCTCCGATCCGCAGGCCGCGACCGCCCAGCCAGGTCCCGAGGCCGCCGGTGACGACGGTGAGGCCGACGAGGACCGCCGTACGCCCGCCGATGCCGAGCCAGGTCCAGGCGACGGCGAGGAAGGTCACGGCCGCGACGAGCAGGCAGAGGGCACCGAGGCCCAGGAGGATCCTGGGCACCGAGGCGGCACCGAGCCCGCGCCGCTCGGGCCCGGGGTGGGGAGCGGCCGCCGGGTAGGCCGCCGGGGTCCACTCCTCGACCGGGGCGACCGGGGCGGCTGCGGTGGCCACGGAGGCGCGCAGGCGCGCCAGGACCAGGTCGGCGGCCTGGAGGGTCTGGAAGAGGGTGGTGGCGTCGGGGCCCTGCAGCGGCAGGGCGCACCGGGGGCACCGGACGGGTCCCGAGGGAAGGATGGCTCGACAGTCGGGGCACAGGGCGGGGTCTGCGTAGCGCGGCATGTGCCCATTGAGCACCCTGTGGTCCTGGTCACGTCAGCGGTGGACGACTCAGGCGGGGTGAGTACCCGAACTCAGGGACTCTTCAGCGAGAGCACAGGCTCGGGGGCGGAACACACAGACTCCCGTGACACCGTCGGCTGGATGCCGTTCGTGCGGCTGAGCCCCTGACGCGAGACGAGAGAGAGAACATGCGCCTGAAGCACACCCTGGCCGCCGCCTGCCTGATCATGGTCGGCGGTGCCGCGACCGCCTGCGGGGGTGACGACTCCACGTCCGCCGACGCCGGCAGCACCCCGACAAGCGCTGGCGCCTCCGCGGACCCGAGCTCGGCACCGACCGACACGTCCGTCGCCGACTTCTGCACCGGTCTCACCTCGACCGGCAAGATCACCGACGGCAAGGACGTCGCGGACTTCGCGACGATGCTGGAGACCACCGGCACCCCGTCCGACATCCCGGCGGAGGCCCGCTCGGGCTACGAGATCTACGTCGGCGCGCTCGAGAAGATCGACGAGAGCACCACCCCAGCCCAGCTGAAGAAGATCGGCGACCTCGGGCTGTCGACGGCCGACCAGACGAAGGTCCAGTCGTTCATGTCGTACGCCGGCACCCTGTGCGCACCGTCCGCCTCGCCGTCGGCCAGCCAGTGAGCTGACCCCGACGTACCGTGGGGGCATGGAGCCAGCACTGACCCCGGACCAGGTGGAGCGATTCGCCAAGGAGTTCGACGCGGAGCCGCGCAACCGGCTGCTCCAGAACGCCGTCACCCTCAACGAGGTCGACACGGTGGCTCTCGACCATCAGCTGGCCCGCGCCATCGACCGGTCGATGAGTCACCAGCTCGACGACTGGGCGGCGACCAACCAGAAGCAGTCGGGGCGGTGCTGGATGTTCGCGGGCCTGAACCTGCTGCGGGTCGGGACCGCCGAACGGCTGGGCGTCAAGGAGTTCGAGTTCTCGCAGAACTACCCCCTGTTCTGGGACAAGCTCGAGAAGGCGAACCACTGGCTCGAGTCGGTCATCGAGACCGCTGACCGCGACGTCGACGACCGGACCGTCGCCCACCTGCTGGCGGCCCCGTCCGAGGACGGCGGGCAGTGGAACATGTTCCTCGCCCTGATCGCGAAGCACGGGCTGGTGCCCAAGAGCGCGATGCCCGAGACGGTGTCGTCATCGGCGACCCGTCAGCTCAACCGCGACCTGGCCCGGGTCCTGCGTCAGGCCGCCCGCGACCTGCGCGCCCGGGCCGCCGAGGGCGACGCGCCGGACCTGATGCGCGAGCTCAAGGCGGACACGCTCAAGGTGGTCCACCAGATGCTCTGCCTCCACCTGGGCACGCCGCCGGCGTCGTTCACGTGGCAGTGGCGCGACAAGGACAAGGGCTTCCACCGCGACGGCGAGCTGACCCCCCTCGAGTTCGCCGGGCGCTACGTCACCGTGCCGGTCGAGGACTACGTGTGCCTGGTGCACGACCCGCGGGAGTCGAGCCCCTACGGGCGGACCTTCACCGTCGAGCACCTCGGCAACGTCGTCGACGGCCCACCGGTGGTCTACCTCAACGTGGAGATGGACACGCTGAAGGCGCTGGCGATGCGGGCCATCGTCGGGCGTGAGGGCCAGCAGGGCGAGCCGGTGTGGTTCGGCTGCGACGTGGGCCAGATGTACGACAAGGAGCGCGGGCTCTGGGACGCCACGCTCTTCGACTACGACTCGCTCTACGGCTCCACCTCCGACATGACCAAGGCGGACCGGCTCCACCACCACGCGACCGCCATGACGCACGCGATGCTGCTCACCGGGGTCGACGTCGTGGATGGGCCGGACGGTCCCGAGCCCCGGCGCTGGCGGGTCGAGAACTCCTGGGGCACCGACAAGGCCGACCAGGGCTTCTGGACCATGAACGACTCGTGGTTCGGCG
>JAOPXF010000126.1 GCA_025965295.1 Nocardioides sp. | reverse complement strand
GGACAGCCGGGCGAAGGCGGGGAACGAGTCCCAGTAGTAGCTCATCCCGGTCAGCGCCGGCGCCAGCACCCGACGGCGAGTGGGGTCGGCGCGCACCTCGCCCTCGTGCATCATCGCGGCCGACCCTAGACGGGGCGCGCGCCGATCTCGACCGGGTTTCGGGCGCCTCACTAGGCTCGACCGCATGACCGACGACCAGACCCGCGCCCGCGCCGCCGCCCTGCTCGGCCTCCACCAGGCCGAGGAGCTCCTCACCGTTGTCAACGTCTGGGACGTGATCTCGGCGACCGTCGTCGCCGACGTCCCCGGCACGACCGCGCTGGCCACGGCCAGTCACTCGATCGCCGCGTCCTACGGCTACCCGGACGGCGAGCAGATCCCCGTCGACCTGATGATCGAGGCCGTGGGTCGGATCGCCGCCGCAGTCGACCTGCCGGTCACCGCCGATCTCGAGGGTGGGTACGGCGACCCCGCGGGCACCGTGCGCAAGGCGATCGGCGTCGGGATCGTCGGCGCCAACATCGAGGACCAGATGCGGCCGCTCGCCGAGGCGGCCGCCAACGTCGAGAAGATCATGAAGGTGGCCTCCGACGAGGGCGTCGACTTCGTCCTCAACGCCCGCACCGATGCCTTCGCGAAGGGTCGCGACCGAGACCAGGCCGAGGTCCTCGCCGACGCGGTCGAGCGTGGCCGGGCGTTCCTCGACGCGGGCGCGCCCGTGGTCTTCGTCCCGGGCCGGCTGACCGAGGAGCAGATCCTCACCCTGGTTGACGCGTTCGGCCCGCGCAGGCTCACGACCATCGCGATCCCCGGCACGCCGTCGCTGGCCTGGCAGCAGGAGCACGGCGTCGCCCGGGTGTCCTTCGGACCGTTGTCCCAGAACGTCGCCCTCACGGCGCTGCAGGAGCTCGTCGAGGAGGTCCACCGCGGCGGCGGGGTCCCGTCGACGATGCGGATCCTCAACTGAGCGAGAGCAAGAGCTAGAGGCGGGGCAGCCGGACCACGAAGACGGCCCCCGATCCGGCGTCTTCCGGGGTCGGGTCCCCGACCTCGACGTCGCCGCCGATCGAGCGCGCCACCCGACGGGCGATCCCGAGGCCCAGCCCGGTGCCCCCGCCGGAGCCGGCGACCCCCGAGGTGAAGACGTGCTCGCGCACCGAGTCGTCGACCCCCGGACCGTCGTCCTCGATCCTGATCTCGAGCGCCGACGGGGAGACGACGACGTCGACGGTGACGGCGGAGCGCGCGTGCCGGGCGGCGTTCTCGACGACGGGGGAGAGGGCGCGGACGACGAGGTCGGCGGGCGCCGCGATCCGGACCGCGGGCGCGGACGCCCGGTCGTGCAGCGTGATCTCCGGCGGCACGAGCGGCGCGACGGAGGCCAGCACGTCCGCGAGCAGGCAGGTCGCGGACGCCTGGCCGGCGTCCGGGTCGCGCGCGAGGTCGAGCAGGGTGGTGATGGTCTCGGCCATCACCCGTGACGAGCTGGCGATCTGCTCGAGGTCGACCCGGGTGTCCTCGGTGAGGCCGCCGCGCAGGAGCGCGAGGTCCGCGGAGCCCTGGATGGCGGCGAGCGGGGTCCGCAGCTCGTGGGCGAGCTCGGCGGTCAGGCGCTGCTCGGCCCGGATCGTCATCGCCACCCGCTCCAGCAGCCCGTCCAGCGTGGCCCCCAGCGAGGAGATCTCGTGGGTCGGTTCGCCGAGCTCGAAGCGTCGGCCCAGGTCGTGCTCGCTCCACTCGCGCGCCCGCTCGGCCATCAGGGCGACGGGTGCGAGGGCCCGCGAGGTGACCCAGCGGGCGACGGCACCGACGACGACCACCACCACCAGGCCGAACAGGATGCTGACCAGGAGACCGTAGAACTCCGAGCGCTCGTACGGCTTCAGCGGCTCGCTGACGACGACGACGCCCCGGACCCCCGGACCGGCCACGAACGGTCTGGCCAGGAGCCGGTCGGCGTCGTGGGCATCGACGATCCGGGTGCTCCTGGAGTCCGCCAGCTCGTCGACCAGCTCGTCGAGGTGCTGGGAGGTCACGCCCGCCACCCGCCGCCCGGCGTCGTCGAAGACCACGACGCCCGGGTCCAGGACCCCGTCGGGCACCACGATGCCGTGCCCGGAGGAGACCCGGATGGTCGAGACCACGGCGTCGGCGCGGTCCTCGAGGACCCGGTCGACGTTGCGGGTCACCAGCTGGTGCAGCAGCAGCTGGATGCCGAGCGTCACCACGGCCAGTGCCACCGCCGTCACGACCGTCGTGGAGAGGACGATCTGGGTCCGGAACGTCGGGGATCGCCAGCGGGGCGGCCTCATCGAAGGGAGAACCCCACGCCGCGCACGGTCTGCAGGGTCACGGGGGAGTCGAGCTGCTCGAGCTTGCGCCGGATCCGGCGGATGTAGGAGTCGATGGTGTTCTCGCTCACCGCGGCGCCGTCCGGCCAGGCTGCGGCCACGACCGCCCGGCGCCGGACCACCTCACCCGGGCGCGACGTGATGGCGGCCAGCATCCGGAACTCCGTCGGGGTGAGCAGGACCTCCGTCTCGCCGTAGCGCAGCGCGTGTGCCGCGGGGTCGAGCACCAGGCCGCCGGCCAGCGCCGGCGCGGGACGTCCGCGCCGGGCCAGTGCCTCGACGCGGACGATCAGCTCCTTCACGTCGAACGGCTTGGGCAGGTAGTCGTCGCCACCGGCCCCGAACCCGGCCAGCCGGTCGTGGATGCCGGCCAGGGCGGTGAGGAACAGCACGGGGGCGTGCTGCCCGGCCGAACGCAGGGCCTGGCAGACGTCGCGACCGTCCGCGTCGGGCAGCCCGATGTCGAGGATGAGCACGTCGACATGGGTCTCGGGCGCGAAGAGCCTCAGCGCCTCGCCGCCGTCGTGCGCGGTGACCACGGAGTGCCCGGTCAGCGCCAGTGCCTGCGTGACGACGCGGCGGATGGCGGGGTCGTCCTCACACAGGCCGACGGCGAGCACGTCAGTCGCCGTCGCCGCTCGACGTGGACGAGGAGACCTTGCCGCCCCAGGCCGAGCGGGCGCCGGAGTCGCCCACGCGGTAGACCTGCACGGTGGTGGCCAGGGCGGCGACCACGGCCAGCGCGGCCACCACCCGCAGCGCGGTGGGTGACGTGGCGGCAGCGGAGGTGGATCCGGACGCACCGGCGGCAGGGCGGCGGTCGAGCAGCACGAGCGCGAGCGCGAGGACGGCGAGCGGGATGACGAACCAGATCAGCTGGTCGCCGAGCTCCGCGTGCTCACCGGGGTTGCCGACGTGCTCCTCGAGTGCTTCGCCGCTGGACGTCGCCACCGGGCACAGGATGGCCGAGATGACGGCCGCGGCGACCACGAGGACGCCGTACCTCTCCCGCCAGACGGGACGCACGGCGATCGCGATCGTGCCGAGGGCGGCCAGCGGCAGCAGCACCACGACCGCGTGGACGACGAGCGGGTGGACGGGCAGTCCGTTGATCAGGTCGAACACGGTGATCTCCTCACGAGGACGGTGTGCTCACGATCCGGCCCCGAACCTGCCAGCAACCTGACTGACCCGCGTGGCCGCGCCCTCGGCAGGTTATCGCGTTGCAGGCGGGGCAACCGTCGGACAGGGTGTGCCGGTGACCGAACTCGACGACCGCCTCCGTGACGCCGCCCGCGCCTGCACCGAGATGGTGGTCTGGCACCCCAACACCCGACCCGGCGACGTCCTCGCCGAGCTGGGCCGGGCCTGCGACGAGCTGGGCATCGACGAGTGGGACAGCTACGGCGGCGGCGGGGCCGTGACCAGGCTCGAGGAGCAGGTCGCCGAGCTGCTCGGCAAGCCGGCGGCGGTGTTCTTCGTCAGCGGCACGATGGCCCAGCAGTCGATGCTGCGGGTCTGGTGCGAGCGCCGGGGCACCCGCCGGGTGGCGATCCAGGACCTCTCCCACCTGCTGCACCACGAGAACGACGGCCCCCGGCTCGTGCACGACCTGCGCTTCGAGCCGCTGACCGAGGGCCGCCGGACCGCCACGGTCGACGACCTGCGCGGCCTGGCCCCCGGCCTCGGAGCGGCGCTCGTCGAGCTGCCGCTGCGCGACGCCGGGTGTCTGGTGCCCCCGTGGGAGGAGCTGGTCGCGCTGTCGGAGGCCGCCCGGGAGCTCGGCGTGCCGCTGCACGTCGACGGCGCCCGCCTCTGGGAGGTGCAGCCGTCCTATGACCGGCCGCTCGCCGAGATCGCCGCGCTCGCGGACAGCGTCTACGTCTCCTTCTACAAGGGGCTGGGCGGCATGGCCGGCGCCGCGGTCGTGGGCGAGGAGGACGCGATGAAGGAGCTGCGGGCCTGGCGGCAGCGGATGGGCGGACAGCTCTACCGGATGACGCCGTACGCCGCCGGGGCGCTCGTGGGCCTGCGCGACCGGCTCCCGCACATGGGCGAGTACCTCGCCTGGGCGCGGTCGTTCGCGACCGAGCTGGTCGGTGTGGGGCTCCGGGTGAACCCCGACCCGCCGCACACCAACACCTTCGAGGTGTTCGCGGAGTCGGGCGTCGAGGAGATCCACGAGCGGCTCGCGGCCTTCATGGAGCGCGAGAAGGTCCAGCCGAGCCCGCCGTGGGGCCCGACCGACGTCCCGGGCGTCGCGATGACCGAGTTCACGGCGTACCAGGCGGCGCTGGCCTTCGACCCTGCCGAGGTGGCGCAGTGGTTCGCGGAGATCACCGCGACGGGGTAGGGCTACAGTCGAGGACAACCATCTGCCGCTCCTGCCCGGCGCGGCAGACCCTTCTGCGTCTCGAGCAGCCATGGCCGGTCCGGCGATACTCACCCCCACCTCCCCGGACCCGCTCGCGCGGTCCCAGAGCCTCTACTCCGGCCTGGCCGCCGAGATCCGCGAGAGCGGGCTGCTCCGGCGCCGCTACGCCTACTACTGGACCCGCATGGGAGTGGCGGTCGGGACCTTCGCCCTCGTGTGGGTGGCGTTCTCACTGCTCGGCAACTCGTGGTTCCAGCTGATCATCGCGGGCGGGCTGGGGATCCTGATGACCCAGTTCGGCTTCCTCGGCCACGACGCCGCGCACCGGCAGATGTTCCGCTCCGCCGCCTGGAACGACTGGGCGTCGCGGATCATGGCGGGCTTCGCGGGCCTGAGCTACGGCTGGTGGAAGGGCAAGCACAACCGGCACCACGCCGCCCCGAACCAGGAGGGCAAGGACCCCGACATCAGCCGTGGGACGTTGGCGTTCACCGCCGACCTCGCCAACGAACGCACCGGCGCCGGCGCCTGGTTCACCGCCCGCCAGGGCTGGCTCTTCTTCCCGCTCCTCACACTCGAGGGGCTGAACCTGCACGTCGCCAGCGTCACTCCGCTGGCCAGCCGGCACGCCACCCGCGCCCAGCGGGTCGAGTCGCTGGTCGTCGCGCTGCGCCTCGCGGCGTACGTCGGTGTCCTGCTGCTGGTGCTGCCGGTGGGCAAGGCCGGGGCGTTCCTGGCCGTGCAGTCCGCGTTGTTCGGGCTGAGCCTGGGGGCGTCCTTCGCGCCCAACCACAAGGGCATGCCGATCGTCCCGCCCGAGGCCAGGATCGACTTCCTGCGCCGCCAGGTCCTGATGTCGCGCAACGTGCGCGGCGGTGTCGTCGTCGACTTCGCGCTCGGCGGCCTCAACTACCAGATCGAGCACCACCTCTTCCCGAGCATGCCCCGGCCCAACCTGCGGGCCGCCCGACCCCTCGTGCGCGCCTACTGCGACGCCAACGACGTGACCTACTGCGAGACCGGGCTGTTCGAGTCGTACGGCATCGTCATCGACTACCTGAACCATGTGGGCCTGCGGGCGCGGAGCCCGTTCGAGTGTCCGCTGGCGGTGGATCTGCGCACCTAGCGCGCTCCCTTGCGCAAGCCTTGAGGGAACCTCGCGGCTTTGCCGGGTGGAGCCTTGAGTCGGGGGCGGCAGAGTTCTGGTCATCGCAAGAACCCCGAACTCGGCCAGTGACTCCCCGG
>JAOPXF010000078.1 GCA_025965295.1 Nocardioides sp. | reverse complement strand
CAACGTCAAGAACAAGTACCTCCTCTCCGACTGGACCTGGGGCTACTACCGCCCCGAGGAGCTCCAGCAGAACCCCGTCATCTGGGACACCAAGGTCTTCGACCTCGTCGAGGCCCACGGTTTCCTGCTCGCCGAGGGCCGCGACGTGCACGGCGAGAAGCCGTCCAACCCCGAGTTCCGCAAGGACAATTACGCCACCGTGGTGCGGCTGCAGCACATCCTCACCGGCCAGCAGATCTCGGTGATCAACGTGCACCTGGTCTCGGGTGCCGTGAAGGCCGGCCTGCCGTGGCCCGACCGGCCGCTGCTCTACGCGATGTACACCGAGCAGGTCGCGAACCTCGCCCGGCTCCAGGCCATCGAGCGGGAGGCGAGCGACCAGGTCTTCGTGCTCGGGGACTTCAACGTCGGCTACAAGGCCGACCGCAAGCAGCATCTCAAGCCCCTGCCCTACAAGCAGCTCACCAGGCGCGGGCTCATCTCCATGTGGCGCGACTACGACGTCGACCAGGGCGGCACGCACAGCGACGCCTACATCGACCAGGTCTGGTCGACGGAGGCCGTCGACAAGGCCGAGGTGGCGACCGACATCAAGCACGGCGACCACTTCCCGGCGATCGCGACGTACGGACTGCCGGTCCTGCCGGGCTTCCCGGGGCTGCCGCACCCGGTCGTCGGCCCGTAGCCGCCTGACATGATCGGGGCGTGACCTCCAAGCCCGGCGTCCTCGTCCTCGCCGCGACCCCCATCGGTCGCGTCGCGGACGCCCCGCCCCGGCTGGCCGAGGAGCTCGCCACCGCCGACGTGGTCGCGGCCGAGGACACCCGCCGGCTGCGCCGGCTCACCAGCGACCTCGGCGTGACCGTGACCGGGCGGGTCGTGTCGTACTTCGAGGGCAACGAGTCCGCGCGCACGCCGGTGCTGGTCGAGGCGCTGCTCGCCGGCGACCGGGTCCTGCTGGTCACCGACGCCGGTATGCCCAGCGTCTCCGACCCGGGCTACCGGCTGGTGGCGGCCGCCGTCGAGGCCGACGTGCTGGTGACCGCTGTGCCCGGCCCGTCGGCCGTGCTCACCGCCCTCGCCGTCTCCGGACTGCCGGTCGACCGGTTCTGCTTCGAGGGGTTCCTGCCGCGCAAGGCCGGGGAGCGGGCCCGGCGGCTGGCCGGCCTCGCCGCGGAGGAGCGCACGATGGTCTTCTTCGAGGCGCCGCACCGCACCGCGACCGCGCTCGCGGCGATGGCCGACGCGCTCGGCGGCGACCGGCCGGCCGCCGTCTGTCGCGAGCTGACCAAGACCCACGAGGAGGTACGCCGGGGGCCGCTCGCCGAGCTCGTCGCCTGGGCGGCCGACGGGGTGCGCGGGGAGGTGACGATCGTCGTCTCCGGGGCCACCGGTGGCCCCGACGTCGCGGCCGACGCGGCGAGCCTGCGGGCCGCGGTCGCGGCCCTCGAGGCCGAGGGGACCCCTCGCAAGGACGCGATCGTGGAGATCGCCAAGCGGGCGGGCGTCCCCAAGCGCGAGGTCTACAACGTCGTCCACGGAGGCACACCATGAGCGCGGCCGCGCCCGGCAGGATCACGTCGTACACCCGCGAGGGGCTGACCTTCGACGTCCGCGACGAGGGCCCGCTCGACGGCACTCCCGTGGTGCTGCTGCACGGCTTCCCGGAGCGCAGCACGTCGTGGCGCGAGGTCGCGCCCCTCCTGCACGAGCACGGCATCCGCACCTTCGCCCCGGACCAACGCGGCTACTCGCCCGGTGCCCGCCCGCGCAGGCGCCGCGACTACCGGCTGCCGCACCTGGTCGACGACGTCGCCGCGCTGATCGAGCGGATCGGCGGCCCGGTCCACCTCGTGGGCCACGACTGGGGCGCGGTCGTCGGGTGGGCGCTGGCCGCGCAGCGGCCCGAGCTGCTGCACTCCTGGACGGCCGTCTCCGTGCCGCACCCGATGGCGTTCCTGCGGGCTGGCGTGACCTCGCGCCAGGGGCTGCGGTCCTGGTACATCGGCTTCTTCCAGCTGCCGCGGCTGGCGGAGATCTCCGCGCGCCGGCCCGGCGGGCCGTTCGAGCAGGCGCTGGTGCGCTCCGGCATGACCGAGGACGACGTGGCGCGGTTCCGCGCCGAGATGCTCGACGACGGCGCGCTGCCCGGCGCCCTGGGCTGGTACCGCGCCATCCCGCTCGTCGACCTGCGGCACGCGCAGTTCCGCGTCGAGGTCCCCACCACGTTCGTGTGGAGCGACGGCGACGTCGCCGTGGACCGCAGCGGCGCCGAGCGCACCGGCCGGTTCTGCGACGGCCCCTACTCGTTCGTGCCGCTCACCGGCGTCAGCCACTGGATCCCGACCCAGGCGCCGGGCCCGTTGGCCGACGCCGTGCTGGCGCGGATAGCGTCGGTGCGGTGAAGCAGCAGCCCACCCGGAGCCGCGCGGCGACCGACGAGAAGTCCGGCAGCCGGCGCGACCGTGAGCGCCCGCCCGCCCCCGAGCCGCTGCCGCACCCGGTCGTCGACAACCACTGCCACCTCGACATCGCCGACGGCGACTGGTTGGCCACCGACGACGCGCTCGCCGCCGCGGCCGCCGTCGGCGTCACCCGGATCGTCCAGATCGGCTGCGACCTCCCCGGCGCGCGCTGGGCGGTCGAGGCCGCGGCGTCGTACGACGCCCTCGTGGCCGGCGTCGCGCTGCACCCCAACGAGGCGCCCCGGCAGGCCGAGGCGGGCACCCTCGACGAGGCGATGGCCGAGATCGAGGCGCTCGCCCGGGCCCACGACAAGGTCCGGGCGGTGGGGGAGACCGGCCTCGACCACTTCCGGACCGAGGAGGACGGCCGCGCCGCGCAGGTGGAGTCGTTCCGCCGGCACATCGACCTGGCCAAGCGCCTCGACAAGACGCTCGTGATCCACGACCGCGACGCCCACGACGAGGTGCTCGCCGTCCTCGACGAGGAGGGTGTCCCCGACCGTTGGGTGATGCACTGCTTCTCCGGGGACGCGGACTTCGCCCGCCGCTGCCTCGACCGTGGGGCGCACCTGAGCTTCGCCGGCACGGTGACGTTCAAGAACGCCCAGCCGCTGCGCGACGCGCTCGCGCTCGCCCCGCAGGACCGGGTGCTCGTCGAGACCGATGCGCCGTTCCTGACCCCGATGCCCTACCGCGGCCGCCCCAACGCGTCGTACCTCGTGCCGCTGACGATGCGGCTGATGGCGGAGGTCCGCGGCGAGGACCTGGCCGAGCTCTGCGCGGCCGTGGACGCCAACACCGAGGCCGCCTTCGGCGGCCCCTGGTAGGTCTCGTTGGTCGAGTAGGTTGCGCTAGCAACCGTATCGAGACCCCGTTTTACCGTCGAGAGCCTGGTCACGTTCGTCCACAGAGCGGTCCCGACGAGTTGGCGCGCGCCCCGACCGTCGTTATCGTCTTGTGACTGATGGCCGGGATCGGGATCGATCTGACCAGTGCAGGAAGCCGCTGACTCGGGCGCGGCTCCGACGCAGGACCCCCCGCCGCACCTCCCCACCACGGTGGAGCGTGCACCGCGGAGCACTGTCACCCGAGGACCGGGACGTACGACGTTCGGAGAATCGTGCCCAGCAATGAGCACTCCACCCTCGCCCGCCTGACTCCTTCCCGACTGGTGCCCCGACTGGCGCACAGCCGCCCCCTGATGATCGCCCTGGCGACCGTCGTGATCCTGGCGATCGCCGGCACCACCTATGGCTACGCCTCCCTCCGCAAGTCCGTGACCCTGTCCCTCGACGGCCGCTCCGAGAACGTGACCGCGATGGGCAGCACCGTCGGCGACGTCCTCGACTCCGAGGGCATCGAGGTCGGTGCCCACGACGTGGTCGCGCCCGGCCTCGACGAGAAGGTCGTCGACGGCAGCCGGATCACCGTCGCGTTCGGTCGCCCCCTCGAGCTCAGCGTCGATGGCGACTCCCGGACCTATTGGGTCACGTCGACCGACGTGGCCGGTGCGCTGGGCGAGATCGGCCAGCGGTTCTCCGGCGCCGAGCTCTCGACCAGCCGCGGTGGCTCGATCGACCGCGAGGGCCTCAAGCTCGAGGTCGTCACCCCCAAGACCCTCACCGTGAAGCTCGGCGACAAGAGGCCCGTCACCCGCCAGGTGACCGCGCTCACCGTCGAGGACGCCCTCGACGAGCTGGGCGTCAAGCTCGGCAAGCGCGACCAGACCAGGCCCGCCCCGCGGCACGAGCTCCACGACGGTGACAAGATCGTCTTCACCGACATCCGGGTCGTCACCAGGCACGTCAAGGGCGAGACGATCGACTTCGGCACCGTCGAGCACGACGACAGCTCGATGGCCGAGGGCGAGACCACCGTCGTGCGCTCCGGCACCGCAGGCCTGCGCAACGTGACCTACCGGCTGACCTTCCGCAACGGCAAGCTCACCGTGACCAAGGTGCTGCACCAGCAGGTGCTGCGCGACGCGGTCGACGAGATCGTCAAGGTCGGCACCCAGACCGCGCCGACGACGAACTTCGCCGACGGCGGCACCGTGTGGGACGCGCTCGCGCAGTGCGAGTCGGGCGGCAACTGGGCCATCAACACCGGCAACGGCTACTACGGCGGCCTCCAGTTCAACCTCGGCACCTGGCAGTCGTACGGCGGCTCCGGTCTGCCGAGCAACGCCAGCCGCGAGACCCAGATCGCCATCGCCACCAAGGTGCGTGACGCCTCCGGCGGCTACGGCGCCTGGCCCGGCTGTGCGGCCTCGCTGGGATTGCCGACCTGATCCAGCGCGCCACTACGCTGGCGAGCATGTCTGACACCTCCGCCGGCCCGAGGCTTCTCGGGCCGGCGGAGGTGCGTCGGCTCGCGGCCGACCTCGACCTGCGCCCCACCAAGCAGCGCGGGCAGAACTTCGTCATCGACGCCAACACGGTGCGCCGGATCGTGCGCGAGGCCGGCGTGACCGGCGCCGACGTCGTCGTCGAGGTCGGTCCCGGGCTGGGGTCGCTCACCCTGGCCCTCCTCGAGGTGGCCGGCCGGGTGGTCGCGATCGAGGTCGACGAGAAGCTCGCCGGGCTGCTGCCCGCCACGGTCGCGTCGTACGCCCCGGCGCAGGCCGACCGCTTCGAGGTCGTGCTCGGCGATGCGATGCGCATCGACGCGGTGCCCGGACCGCCCCCGACCGTGCTGGTCGCCAACCTGCCCTACAACGTCTCGGTGCCCGTGCTCCTGCACATGCTGACCCTGCTGCCGTCGCTCGAGCGGGGCCTGGTGATGGTGCAGGCCGAGGTCGCCGACCGCCTCGCCGCACCGCCCGGCTCCAAGACCTACGGCGTGCCCTCGGTGAAGGCCGCCTGGTTCGCCGACGTGCGCCGGGCCGGCTCGGTGGGGCGCAACGTCTTCTGGCCCGCGCCGAACGTCGACTCGGGGCTGGTCGCGTGGACCCGTCGCGAGCCGCCGGTCACCACCGCGACCCGCCAGGAGGTCTTCGCGGTCGTCGACGCCGCGTTCGCCCACCGGCGCAAGGCGCTCCGGGGCGCGCTGCGCGAGCTGGCCGGCTCCTCCGAGGCCGCCGTCGCCGCCCTCGAGCACGCCGGCGTCGACCCGATGGCGCGCGGTGAGTCGCTCGGGGTCACCGACTTCGCCCGCATCGCCGAGGGCCTGGCCGCGGGAGCGGGCCGATGAGCGCCCCGCTGCACACGGTGCCGGAGGTCGTCACGGTCCGGGCGCCGGCCAAGATCAACCTCCATCTCGGCGTGGGCGCGCCGCGTCCCGACGGCTTCCACCCGCTCACCACCGTCTACCAGGCGGTCGGGCTGTACGACGACCTCGCGGCCTCCGACTCGCTCTCGTGGTCGGTCTCGCTGACGGCTGCCGATTACATCGACCCCGCCGACGTACCCCTCGGTGGCGACAACATCGTCGACCGGGCCGCGGACCTGCTCGCCGCGCACCATGGGCTGGCCCGGCTGGGCGACGTGCACATCACCAAGGCCATCCCGGTCGCGGGCGGGCTCGCCGGGGGCTCGGCGGACGCGGCGGCCGCCCTGGTGGCCCTCGACCGGCTGTGGGGCGCGCAGACCACCGACGAGGACCTGCTCGGCCTGGCCGCCCAGCTCGGCAGCGACGTCCCGTTCGCGCTGATGGGCGGGACCGCGCTCGGCACCGGCCGCGGCGAGCTGGTCACGACCCTCGCCGACCACGGCACCTGGTGGTGGGTGCTCGCCCCGTCGTCGGCCGGGATGTCGACGCCCGAGGTCTACCGCCACTTCGACCTGCTCTTCCCGGACGCCTCGCCGACGCCGCCGAGCGCCGACCGTCTGCTCGCGGCGCTCGAGTCGCTGGACCCGGTCCGCCTGGCTCGCGAGCTGCACAACGACCTGCAGGAGCCCGCGTTCGACCTGCGCCCCGACCTCGAGGCCGTGATCGCGCTCGGCGAGGCCGAGGGCGCGCTGCGTGGCATCGTCTCGGGCTCCGGCCCGACCTGCGTGTTCCTCTGCGCCTCCGCCGACGAGGCGCGGGCGGTCGCCGCGGCCCTGGACGGGCCGCGCCAGGGCGAGGGACACCCCGTCGTCCTCGTCGCCAACGGCCCCGTCGCGGGCGCCCATGTCGTGGAGTACATCTGATGGCCAACCTCCTGAACCTCGAGCGCGTCTCCAAGGCGTACGGCGTCCGCCCGCTGCTCACCGACGTCTCCCTCGGCATCGCCGCGGGGGAGCGGATCGGCATCGTCGGCCGCAACGGCGACGGCAAGACCACCCTGCTCGAGGTGATGACCGGCCTCGAGGAGCCCGACACCGGCCGGGTCTCGCAGATCCGCGGCCTGCACATCGGCTACCTCCACCAGGGCGACGAGCTGGTGGACACGCACAGCGTCCGCGAGGCCGTGCTCGGTGGGCGCGACGACCACGAGTGGGCCGCCGACTTCAAGATGCGCGAGGTCGTCGAGGTGCTGCTCGCCGGGGTGTCGCTGGACCGCCCGGTCCTCGGCCTCTCCGGTGGCGAGCGGCGGCGCTGCTCGCTGGCCCAGCTGCTGCTCGGCGACCACGACCTGATCGTGCTCGACGAGCCCACCAACCACCTCGACGTCGAGGCCGTCGCCTGGCTGGCCGACCACCTGCGCAAGCGGCCCTCGGCGATGGTCGTCGTCACCCACGACCGGTGGTTCCTCGACGAGGTCTGCCAGTGGACGTGGGAGGTCCACGACGGCGTGGTCGACGCCTACGAGGGCGGCTACGCGTCGTACGTCCTGGCCAAGGCGGAGCGCTCTCGGCAGGCTTCCGCCTCGGAGACGCGACGGCAGAACCTCGCGAAGAAGGAGCTCGCCTGGCTGCGCCGGGGCGCCCCCGCCCGCACCGCCAAGCCGAAGTTCCGCATCGAGGCCGCCAACGCCCTCATCGAGGACGTCCCGCCGCCGCGCGACCGGATGGAGCTGCAGAAGTTCGCCACCC
>JAOPXF010000077.1 GCA_025965295.1 Nocardioides sp. | reverse complement strand
GTCGCTGCCCATGACGAGGCGGGCGCCGGAGCGGTGGAGGTCGCCGAAGGGGTACTGCCAGCGGCCTCGTTCCGCACCGAGGAAGGGCAGGGTCAGCTCGGTCATCTGCTCGTCGAGGCAGGCCCACAGCGCCTGCGCGTTCGCGGCCACGCCGAGCTCGGCGAAGCGTCGTACGTCGTCGGGGTGCACGAGCTGGAGGTGCGCGACGTGGTGGCGCAGGTCGGCGCTCTGCACCAGCCGGTCGAGTCCCGCGAACGCGTCCAGCGCCTCGCGGACGCCGCGGTCGCCGATCGCGTGGACGTGAACCTGGAAGTTCTCGGCGGCCAGCGCCGCGACGTACGCCTCCAGCGCCTGCGCGGGCACGAACGAGTGCCCGGTGTTCGTGGTCGCGTGCCCACAGCGGTCGAGGTACGGCGCCGTCAGCGCAGCGGTGCCGTTCTCTGCGACGCCGTCCTGCATGATCTTGACGCTCGTGGCCCGGAAGCGGCCGTGGGAGTAGGCCTCCCGGCGCGCGACGAGCGACGGGAGCTGGTCGAGCCCGAGGTCGCGGTCCCACCACAGCGCGGCGACGACATCGGCGGTGAGGTCGCCGGAACGCGCCGCGCGCAGGTAGACCGGCCCGGGGTCGTCCATGCCGGCGTAGTCGCCGACGATCGCGTCCTGCCAGCCGGTCACGCCGAGGGAGTGGAGGTACGCCTGGCCGGCGAGCAGCGCCGCGTCGTACTCCTGCGGGCTGGTGGCCGGGGTGTGCCGGGCGATCGCGTGCATCGCGCCCTCGTGCAGGGTGCCGGTCGGCCGGCCCGCGGCGTCCCGCTCGAACCGGCCGTGCGGGGGATCCGGGGTCGAGGCGTCCACCCCCGCGACCTCGAGCGCCCGACTGTTGACCCACGCGCCGTGATGGTCGCGGTTGGGCAGGAAGACCGGGCGGTCCGGCACGACCGCGTCGAGGTCGGCCGCGGTCGGGGTGCCGCCGGGGAACGCCGACATCGCCCAGCCGCCGCCGAGGATCCAGGGCAGCTCGGGATGGGCCCCGGCGTACGCCGCGACGGTGGCCAGGTACTCGTCGCGGGTGTACACCTCGGACAGGTCGCAGCGGATCCGTTCGAGGCCGCCCTGGACGGCGTGCACGTGGGCGTCGACGAAGCCCGGCGCGACCAGCCCACCCTGCAGGTCGACCACGCGGGAGTCCCGGTCGTCGAGGTCACGACCCGCGAGCACCTCGACGACGCGCCCGGCACTGACCACGACCGCGCCGGCCCCGACGTACCGCCGCCCGTCGAAGACGGCGCCGTTGCGCAGAACCAGCGTGCTCATGGCCACATCCAACCAGCGCCCGGCACGGGAGGACACCCGATTCCGGAGTTCGGGGCGACGGATTCCGCGATTATTGGGCCACATCACCACGGATTCACTTGCCGTGCGTCGATCCAGCGTCCACGATGGTGCCATGCACCCGGACTACGACCACCTGCAGAAGGCCGCCAAGGACCACCTGTGGATGCACTTCACACGGCACTCGACCTACGACCACGCGGACGTGCCGATCATCGTCCGCGGCGAGGGCGCCTACATCTGGGACGCCCAGGGCAAGCGCTACCTCGACGGGCTCGCGGGCCTGTTCGTGAGCCAGCTCGGCCACGGGCGCACCGAGCTCGCCGACGCCGCGGCGAAGCAGGCTCGCGAGCTGGCGTTCATGCCGCTGTGGTCCTACGCCCACCCGACCGCCATCGAGCTGGCCGAGCGCGTCGCGTCGTACGCCCCCGGCGACCTCAACCGGGTGTTCTTCACCAGCGGTGGCGGCGAGGCCGTCGAGACCGCGTGGAAGCTCGCCAAGAACTACTTCAAGCTCACCGGCAAGCCGATGAAGCACAAGGTGATCAGCCGCGCGATCGCCTACCACGGCACCACCCAGGGCGCCCTCTCCATCACCGGCCTGCCCGGGCTCAAGGCGCAGTTCGAGCCGCTGGTCCCGTAGACGTTCCGGGTGCCCAACACCAACGCCTACCGCGCCAGCGAGATGACCGGCGGGTTCCTCGACGGAAGCGACCCTGAGGCCTTCGGCCGCTGGGCCGCCGACCAGATCGCGATCGCCATCGAGAACGAAGGGGCCGACACCGTGGCGGCCGTCTTCCTCGAGCCGGTGCAGAACGCCGGCGGCTGCTTCCCGCCGCCGCCGGGCTACTTCCAGCGGGTCCGGGAGATCTGCGACGAGTACGACGTGCTGCTGGTCAGCGACGAGGTCATCTGCGCGTTCGGCCGGCTCGGCTACTACTTCGGCGCCGAGCGCTACGGCTACGAGCCCGACATGATCACCTGCGCCAAGGGCATCACCTCCGGCTACGCCCCGCTCGGCGCCATGATCGCCTCCGACCGGCTGATGGAGCCTTTCCTGAAGGGCTCGGAGTCCTTCGCCCACGGCTACACGTTCGGCGGCCACCCGGTCTCGACCGCGGTCGCGATGGCCAACCTCGACATCTTCGAGAACGAGTTGGTCCTCGAGAACGTCCGCGACAACCAGGACGCCTTCCGGGCCACGCTCGAGCGGCTCCATGACCTGCCGATCGTCGGCGACGTCCGCGGCGACGGCTACTTCTACGGCATCGAGCTCGTGAAGGACAAGGCCACCAAGGAGACCTTCGCCGGCGCCGAGGCCGAGAAGCTGCTGCGCGGCTTCCTCTCCAAGGCGCTCTACGACGAGGGGCTCTACTGTCGCGCCGACGACCGCGGCGACCCGGTCATCCAGCTCTCCCCACCGCTGATCTGCACCCAGGAGCACTTCGACGAGATCAAGCAGATCCTGCGCGTCGTCCTCGACAAGGCCTACACGCTGCTCTGACCCCTCGGGGGGTCAGGTGTGCTGGGGGAACCCCAGGTCGATTCCGGGGCGCTCGGCGGCAGGGTCTGGCCAGCGCGAGGTGACCACCTTGCCCCGCGTGTAGAAGTGCACACCCTCGGTGCCGTGGGCGTGCGTGTCACCGAAGAGCGAGGACTTCCAGCCGCCGAAGGAGTAGTAGGCCATCGGCACCGGGATCGGCACGTTGACCCCCACCATCCCCACCTCGACCTCGCGCTGGAAGCGCCGCGCCGCTCCCCCGTCGTGGGTGAAGATCGCCGTGCCGTTGCCGTAGGGGTTCGCGTTGACCAGCGCCAGCGCCTCGTCGTACGTCGCGGCCCGGACCACGGACAGGACCGGCCCGAAGATCTCCTCGCGGTAGACCGACATCCCCGTCGTGACCCGGTCGAAGAGCGTCGGCCCGAGCCAGAAGCCGTCGGCGTCGCCGTCCGGGACGACCTCGCGCCCGTCGACGACCAGGTCCGCACCCTCCCGGAGGCCTGCGGCGACGTACGACGCCACCTTGTCGCGGTGGGCGCCGGTCACCAGCGGGCCCATGTCGCTGCCGCGCCGTCCGTCACCGGTGCGGAGCGAGGACATCCGCTCCTGGATCATCGGGACCAGCTCGTCGCCGACGGGGTCGACCGCGACGACGACGGAGATCGCCATGCAGCGCTCGCCGGCCGACCCGAAGCCGGAGCTCACGGCGGCGTCCGCCACGGCCTCGAGATCGGCGTCGGGCAGCACCACCATGTGGTTCTTGGCGCCGCCGAGCGCCTGCACCCGCTTGCCGTGCCGGGTGGCGGTCTCGTAGACGTAGCGCGCGATCGGCGTCGAGCCGACGAACGAGACGGCCGAGACGTCCTTGTGCTCGAGCAGCGAGTCGACGGCGAGCTTGTCGCCGTGGACGACGTTGAAGACGCCGGCGGGGACGCCGGCCTCCTGCAGCAGCTCCGCGGTCAGCAGCGACGCCGACGGGTCCTTCTCGGACGGCTTCAGCACGAACGTGTTCCCGCAGGCGAGCGCGGGCGCCCACATCCACATCGGGACCATCACCGGGAAGTTGAACGGCGTGATGCCCGCCACGACCCCCAGCGGCTGGCGCAGCGAGTACACGTCCA
>JAOPXF010000067.1 GCA_025965295.1 Nocardioides sp. | reverse complement strand
ACCGCGACCTTGGTGGGCGTGCCACCCACTGCGGCGGAGGGGTGCAGCGCCGCGGCCAGCTCGAGCACCGTCGCGCCGTTGGCGTCGTGGACGACGCCGGCGACGTCGGTGGCGAGGTGCATCACGTTGGGGAGGTGCAGCACGAACGGCGCCTCCGGCACGTTCATCGACGAGCAGTGCGGGTCGAGCGCGTCGGCGACCGAGCGGACGGCGTACTCGTGCTCCTCGAGGTCCTTCGACGAGCGAGCCAGGGTGGCGGCCAGCGCGAGGTCGCGGTCGTCGTCGCCCGTACGCCGGATGGTGCCGGCGAGCACCCGGGACGTCACCAGGCCGCGCTCGCGGCGGACCAGCATCTCGGGGGTGGCGCCGAACATGCCGTCCACGTGGAAGGTCCAGCACATCGGGTAGGACTCGGCCAGTCGGCGCAGCGGCCAGCGCACGTCGATGGGCTCGGTGGCGGTCGCGACCAGGTCGCGGGCCAGCACGACCTTCTCGAGGTCGCCGTCGCCGATCCGGGCGACGGCGTCGGCGACCACGGACATCCAGCGCTCACCGTCGAGAGCGCCGTCGGCGAAGCTGACCCCGACCGGGGCCGCCGGCTCGTCGGCCGGAGTGATGGTCGACCGGCGGTCGAGGAGGTCCAGGCCGCCTCGCGAGATCGTGGTGAGCCACGTCGTGTCGCCCCGGCGGCCGACGACGACCTCCGGCACGACCAGCACCGAGTCGCCGGGCTCGTCGGCGAACGCGAAGGAGCCGAAGCAGACCAGGCCGCTGCCGGGCTCGTTGATCTCGTCGCGCACCACGGCCCGGGCGGTCGTCTCGCTCCACCACTTGCCGGCGTCGGCGAAGCGGGTGCTGCCGCCGGTGCGGACCTCGGCGGCGACGCCCCAGCCGACCAGTCCCTCGCCCCGGCGCAGCCAGGTGACGGGACGGTCGGTCGGGAGCAGGTCGACGAGCGCGGTGGCCGCGTCGAGGTCCAGGCGTACGGTGCGGACGACCAGCGCTCCGACGGTCGCCGACGGGTCGTCGGTGGTCGCGCTGCTGGTCACGAGGAGTCAGCGTACGCCGGTGACGGTGGTCACCCGCCCGGGCCCGGTCAGGACCAGTAGATGACGACCTCGTCGCCGACTCGCACCTGGTCGAAGAGCCAGGCGACGCCGTCGTAGTCGCGGACGTTCACGCAGCCGTGCGACGCGCCGTAGTAGCCGCGGGCCGCGAAGTCGGACGAGTAGTGCACGGCCTGGCCGCCGGAGAAGAACATCGAGTAGGGCATCTCCGAGCCGAACAGGTGCGAGACGTGGTCCGCGTCCTTGGTGTAGACGTGGAAGACGCCCTCGCGGGTCGGGGTGTACGACGCGCCGAACCTCACGTCGAGCGTCTTCAGCACCGTCCCGTCGACGACCCAGCGCAGGGTCTGGCTCGTCTTGTCGATGCAGAGGACCCGGCCGGTCCGGCACCGCGCGTCCAGCGCACCCGGCTGGTTGCCGAGGTTGTACATCGCGGCGCGGGTCGGGGTCGTGGTCATGGCGTGCAGGCGGTCCAGCGTCCGTTGGTCGACCGTCCCGGTCACCGGGATCCCGCGCTTGGCCTGGAAGCCGCGCACGGCCTCGACGGTCGCGTCGTCGTACGTCCCGGAGACGTCGCCGAAGAGCCACTGGGTGGCGACCAGGCGGGCCTGCAGGTCACGGACGGCATCGCCCGTCTCCCCGGCCCTCAGGATCGCGGGGCCGGGGTGCAGGACGTTGAACAGCTGGTCGTGGCTGGGTGTGCGGGTCATCGTGACCAGTCGCTCCCAGGTGCGGTGGTCGACCGCTCCGGTGACGTCCAGGCCGCGCTTGGCCTGGAAGCCGCGGACGGCGGCGACCGTCGCCGCGTCGTAGGTCCCCGTCGTGAGCTCGGGGAACCAGGCAAGCTGGAACAGCCGGGACTGGAGCTCCCGCACCTGCGTGCCGGAGTCGCCACGGGCCAGGACGGCCTCGGCGGTCGGGGAGGCGCTGGGCGAGGCGGGGGAGGGGGCCGACGACGAAGGGGTGCTCGCCCGCGTGGACGGCGAGACCGGGGCGGGGTGCCGTTCCGCGGCCTGGGTCGTGCGCGTGTCGTAGTGGCGGACCGCCACGCCGGTGGCGTACGCCGTGGCGCTGAGAACCGCGACCGTCAGGACGGTCACGAGCAGTGCGCGCAGTGCTCTCATCACGAACCCCCGGGGAAGAGTGGGCAGTCACGAACTTCCAGTGTCGGGATGTTGACGCCGGATCCGGGGATTTGGTTGTCGGGCCGGGGTGTCGTGACCGAACCGTTGCCGGTGGGCGCCGGGACGCGTGCTCCCCGTAGTCTCTGCGCGTGGCCCGTGCAGAGCTGGACAAGCAGCCGACCGACGTCCGACGCATGTTCGACGAGGTCGCCCGCCGCTATGACGTCACCAACGACGTGCTCTCCCTCGGCCAGGACCGCCGGTGGCGCCGCGACGTGATCGCCGCCGTCGACCCGCAGGCCGGTGAGCGGGTCCTGGACCTGGCCGCGGGCACCGGCACCTCGAGCCAACCGTTCGCGGACCGCGGCGCTCTCGTGGTCCCGTGCGACTTCTCCCTCGGCATGCTCCGGGTCGGCAAGCACGCCTTGCCGCACCTGCCGTTCACGGCCGGCGACGGCACCCGTCTCCCGTTCGCCGACGCCACCTTCGACGCGGTCACGATCTCCTTCGGCCTGCGCAACATCGTCGACCCGCTCGCGGGGCTGCGCGAGATGCGCCGGGTCACACGGCCGGGTGGGCGCCTGGTGGTCTGCGAGTTCAGCCACCCGACCCTCGCCCCGCTCCGCACGGTCTACCTCGAGTACCTCATGAAGGCGCTCCCGACGATCGCCCGCGCGGTCTCGTCGTCACCGGACGCCTACGTCTACCTCGCCGAGTCGATCCGCGCCTGGCCCGACCAGCACGGCCTCGCCGACCTCGTCGCCGAGGCGGGTTGGCAGCGCCCCGAGTGGCGCAACCTCTCGGGCGGCATCGTCGCCCTGCATCGCGCAGTCAAATAGGTGACGGGGCCGTGCCCTAAATCCGCAGGTCAGGGGCCGGTTGACGGCTTGCGACCCCGGGGTGCGAGCGACGTGACGGAGTGGCACACTGTGTCCCGCGCCACTTAGTGATTCAGTTCACAAAGTCACAATCCCCGCGTCGCGGACTGACGTGGGGAGCGCTCGCGACAGGAAGGAACGCGCGGCATGGAGCTCTACACACCGGTCCTGGTGCTGGCCCTGATCGCGGCGGCATTCGCGGTCGGCTCGGTGGCCATGAGCGCGGCCGTCGGCCCCAAGCGCTACAACCGGGCGCGGCTCGACTCCTACGAGTGCGGCATCGAGCCCACCCCGCAGCCCGTCGGTGGCGGGCGCTTCCCGGTGAAGTACTACATCACTGCGATGCTCTTCATCGTCTTCGACATCGAGATCGTCTTCCTCTAACCCTGGGCGGTCTAATTCGACTCCCTCAAGTTCTTCGGGTTGGTCGAGATGGTCATCTT
>JAOPXF010000061.1 GCA_025965295.1 Nocardioides sp. | reverse complement strand
CTGCTGGCCCTCGTGGCCGTGCTGCTCGTGGCCGGTGTCGCCTGGCTGGTGCTCCGGGGCGGCGACGACCCCGGCCGCGACACGGCGGCCCCGCCCGCGGGCGACCGCACCCCGTCGCGCTCGCCCGACCGCTCGCCCGACCGCTCGCCGTCGGGCTCCGCGACGGAGCCGTCGTCCCCGGCCGCCACCGCCGAGACCTCGGCACCCCCGGCGTCCGGAGGCAGCCGGAGCGACTTCGTCGAGTCCTACTACGGCGTCCTGCCCGACGACACCGAGAGCGGCTGGGCGATGCTGTCCGAGGGCTACCGGGCGGACACGTCGTACGACGACTACCGGGGCTTCTGGCAGACCATCGATGCCGTCAGCGTGGACGACACGGCCCCGGCGCCGAATGGCGCGGTCGACGTGACGCTCACCTACACCAGTGACCGCGGCACCGAGCAGGAGGTGCGCCGGCTGGAGCTGGAGCGCTCGGGCGACGGCTACCTCATCACCGGCGACCAGGCGATCGGCTAGCCGGGAGCAGCCCGTCGAAGACCCCGCTCCGCTCGATCAGGTGCCAGATCCCCTTGCGATGGTGGGCGATCACGGTGGGCGAGTAGTGGTTGCGGTCGCGCCACACCGGAATGCCGTCCAGCACGGGGTCACACACCGGTGCCGCCGGGCAGATCAGCGGATTGATGTCGACGGTGTGGACGTCCGGCCAGCGGGCGGCCGCGCCCAGGTAGTCGGAGGTCAACAGGTGCGCCTCCGGGGAGACCGGCACCCGGCACTGCTCGATCCTGCGGGAGCTGGCCAGGCAGTCGAGGGGGTCGCCCATCCGCCGGGGCGGCAGCCAGATCGACTGGAAGACGAGCGCCCTCCGGCCCGCCTTCACGAGCCCGCCGAGGGTGTGCGAGGTGGTGTCGTAGAGCAGCGGGGCGAGCGGGTCCGGGTCCCGGTCGCCGGGCGTGCTGCCCAGCATCCCGTCCCAGAAGTTCCCGTCGCGTCCCAGCTGGGTCAGGATCACCACGTCGATGTCCTGGTCGTCCAGGATCTCGGTGTACAGGTCGCGGCGCGCCCGGTCACACATCGGTTGCTCGGCCTCGGGCCGGTTCAGGTTGACCAGCCCGAGCGGCCAGGGGCAACCGCCGAAGACCTGCCCGGAGAGGTTGAAGCCGTGCCGCCGGGCCATCGTGACCAGGGCCGGGCCGAGCATCCGCGCGTGGCTGTCGCCCACGAGCATCACGTTGGGGCCGGGCTGCCCGGTGACCAGCTCGCAGGGCGACGGGTGGTCCGGCGGGCAGATCATCTCCCGCAGCCCCTTGTCGCGGACCGTCCTCGCGAAGTCGATGTCCGGCACCGGGCCCTCGGCGTTCTCTGACGTCCCGACGCTCACGAGCCGTGCCGACACGAGGTCCGGGGTGTGCTGCCGGTCGAGCAGGGCCGGGACCACGACCAGTGCGGCGACGACGCTCGCGGTCAGCCCGGTCGCGAGCACCGGCGTACGCCACGGGCGGCGCACGCGCGGGGCGCGGATGGGTCGCTCGAGGAGCTGGTAGGACGCCGCCGCGAGGCCGGTGCTCAGCACGACCACGAGCGAGGAGGTGACCAGCGGCCGGGTCGTCACGACCTCGCGCAGCAGGACCACCAGGGGCCAGTGCCACAGGTAGGTCGCGTAGGAGATCCGACCGAGGTAGACCGGTGCCGGACGCGCCAGCAGGCGGGCCACCGGGTGCCCCTCGCTCGCCGCCAGCGACCCGACCAGGGTGACGCCGACGAGGGTCGCCGCCAGGCCGCGGTACGACGCGCCGACGTGCAGCAGCGGGGTCGCGACCAGCACCATGCCGACGAGCGCGACCAGGGCCACGGGGGCGACCAGACCGGCCCGCTGGGGGATGGCGTCGGACGTCTCCTCGGCACCGGGAGGGCGGGTCAGCCGGCCCCGGTGCAGGGCCAGGCCGAGCAGGGCACCGGCGAGCAGCTGGTAGAGCCGGGTCTCCGTGCCGTAGTACGCGTGGTCGGCGTCGACGCGGGCCCACCCGACCTGCGCCGCGACGGAGGCGAGGAGCAGGACCACGAGCACGGCACGGGTGGAGCCGCGCCAGGCCCGGTCCAGCCGGTGCAGGACGACCAGCAGCACCGGGAACGCGAGGTAGAACTGCTCCTCGATCGAGAGCGACCAGAAGTGCAGGAAGAGCGAGCGGTCCACGCTCGCGGCGGCGAAGTAGTCGTTGCTCTGGGCCAGGAAGTGCCAGTTGGCGACGTAGAGCAGCGCCGCCTGGCCGTCGCCCACGAGCGGGGCCCGGCGGACCGAGGAGAGGAAGACGAGCGACACCGCGCAGCAGGCGAGCACGACGACGACGGCGGCGGGCAGGAGCCGGCGTACCCGCCGGTCGTAGAAGTGGGCGAGGTCGAGCCGCCCGGTCCCGGTCAGCTCCTCGAAGAGGATCGTCGACACCAGGAAGCCGGAGAGGACGAAGAAGAGGTCGACGCCGACGAAGCCGCCGCCGAGCCAGCCCACGCGGCAGTGGTAGAGCACGACGAGGTAGACCGCCAGGGTGCGCAACCCGTCGAGGGACGGGTGGTACTCCCAGGTCGTCGGTCGGGGCCGGACAGGTGTGCGCACGCGGAGCCTCCCAGTCGCGGGTGCCGCCGGCCCGGACGGGGGGCGGCGCCCACACACCGAGTGGGATGCGCGGGGTGGGTGATCGGTTCGCGGGGCCGGGCGGCGGTAGCCTCGGGGCGTGAACGGCGACGCCGGGTCCGAGTTCTCCCGCGTCGGTCCCCAGATCATCTTCGGCATGGACACCCGCGGTCGGTGCACGATGTCGATCGGGCCCGGCCTGCGCGAGCTGGGACTCGAGGACGGGGAGCTCGTGGGCCGGGACCTCTTCGAGGTCTACCGCGACAACCCGCTGATCCTCGCCTCCCTCGGCCGGGTCCTCGCCGGCGAGACGTTCACGGTGGCCGAGGAGGTCGAGGGTCGGCTCCTTTGGACCTACTTCCAGCCCCTCCACGACGCCGACGGGACCCTGACGGGGTCGTTCGGTGTCACGACCGACGTCACCGACCAGCGGCGCGCGGAAGCCGCCGCCAGCGCCGCCCGGATCCGGGTGACCGCGCTGTCGAACCTGTCCGCGGAGCTGACCCGGGGGGTGTTGGAGCCGGACGAGGTGCTCCGGATCGGAGTGCGCGTCGCCACGGAGGCGTTCGCCGACGTCGGGGTCATCTGGCTCCTGGACGACGAGGGCAGGCTGCAGCCGCGGGCCGCCTGGCACCCGGACGCGGCGGCCCGTGAGCAGCTGGACCGCGCGATCGCCGAGATCGGCGGCCGGGAGGGCTGGCTGGACCCCGGCTCCGTGGCAGCCCTCCAGGGCCCCGTCACCTTCGACCTCGAGGAGCTCGTCCGACCGGGCCCCTCGCCGTCCGACGAGATCCGCGCCCTCGTCGTCGGGCTCGGGCTGCGGCACGGCCTCCGGCTGCCGGTGCGGTCGCGCGGCCGGGTCGCGGGCCTGCTCGACTTCGGTCGCGGCGCCGATGCGGGATCCTTCAGCGACGACGACGTGGCCTTCGGGCTGGACGTCGCCGACCGGTTCACGCTCGCCTACGACAACGCCCTCCTGCTGGCCGAGCAGCGCGCCGCGCTGGCGGAGCTGCTGAAGTTCAAGTCCCTGGCGGAGGCCTCGGGCGACCTGATCGCGCTCGCCGACGTCGGCGGGGACGCGGTCTACGTCAACCCCCAGGTCGAGACCACGGGGATCCGGATGCGCTCGGACAACCTGTGGGAGACCGTGCGGGCGTACGCCGACGGCACCACGGTGGCCGAGATGCGCCGGGTCGCGGCGGAGGGCGGGCGTTGGACCGGCGACCTGGAGCTCGACATCGACGGCAGCACCATCATCGTCCGGACGGAGGTCTTCCCGCTCAGCGACCCGGGGTCGGGCGAGCCGCTCGGCAACGCCTGGATCGGGCAGGACGTGACGACCCTGCGCCAGACCGAGCGGGCCCTGCGCGCGGCCGTGGCGGACCTGACGAAGTTCCAGTCGCTGGTCGAGGCCTCGAGCGACTTCATCGCGATCGCCGACCTCGAGAGCCGGGTGGAGTACGTCAACCCCGCCGGCCGCGCCATGATCGGCCTCCCCGCCGACGCCGACGTGCGAGGCACGGCGATCAACGACTACCTGACGCCCGAGGGGGAGGCCTCGCTCGGGGTCGAGCGGCCGGCGGTCCTCGACCGGGGCCACTGGGAGGGCGAGTCGACGCTGCGCGACCTGCGCGGCGGTCCGCCGATCCCGGTCGCGATCGCGAGCTTCCTGATGCGCGACGGCGAGACGGGCGAGCCCTTCGCGCTCGCGAGCGTGCAGCGCGACATCACCGAGCGGCGGTCCGCGGACCAGGCCGTGCGCGAGCTCGCCGAGCAGCGCCAGGCTCTGCTGGCGCGGCTGGTGCGCGCCCAGGAGGCCGAGCGCGCCCAGATCGCCGGTGACGTGCACGACGACCCGGTGCAGGCGCTCGCGGCGGTCGACCTCCGGCTGGGCCTCTTGCGCCGGCAGCTGGAGAAGCACGCACCGCAGCTGCTGGACACCCTCGGGCCGGTGCAGGAGAGCGTGGCCAGGGCCAACGACCGGCTTCGTGCTCTGCTGTTCGATCTCGAGGCACCGGACCTGGAGCGGGGTCTCGGGTCGGCCCTCGAGCGGGCCGCCGCGGAGATCCTCAAGGATGCGGGGGTCGGGGTCGTCGTCGACGCGGCGGCGGAGCCCGACGCGGACCCGAGCACCCGGGCCGTGGCCTACCGAATCGCCCGCGAGGCCCTGATCAACGTCCGCAAGCACGCCCGGGCGCACGAGGTCACCGTCACGATCTCTGGAGGGGAGGGGGGTCTCGCCGTGGAGATCGCCGACGACGGTCGGGGTCTGGCGGGCGAGGCCGAGTCGCCGCCGGGGCACCATGGGCTCTCGGGGATGCGGGACCGGGCGGTCCTGGCCGGCGGTCAGCTCGGCATCTCCTCGAGGCCGGCGGGCGGGACCGTCGTCGCCTTCTGGCTGCCGGCCGGGCAGGTCCCCGAGGAGGGCCTAGCGTGACGAGGTGGGCAGCCAGCGGCCGAGCGTCTTCTCCAGGTCGTCCGGGTTCACGGGCTTGGGGACGTAGTCGTCCATCCCGGCGGCCAGGCACCGCTCGCGTTCGCCCCGGGCGACCCCGGCGGTCATCGCGATGACCGGGGTGTGCCGTTCCGCTCCTTCCATCATCCGGATCTCGCGGGTGGCGTCGTACCCGTCCATCTCGGGCATCTGGCAGTCCATGAGGACGGCCGCGAACCTGCTGCGACCGAAGGCCTGCAGGGCCTCCAGCCCGTTGGCGGCCAGCTCGGTGGTGTAGCCGAGGTGCTCGAGGATGCCCACCGCCACCAGCTGGTTGACCTCGTTGTCCTCGACGACCAGGACGTGGCCGCGGCCCCTGGGAAGCGGCGCGGCGTGGTGCACGAGACGTGCCTCGCCGGCCCGGGCCGTGTCTGCGACCTCCTGCAGCACGGCGTGCAGCTCCGACAGGCGGACCGGCTTGGTCAGGCGGGCGGCGATGCCGGCGGCGCTCGCCTCGGCGGCGGTCACGTCGGGGCCGGAGGTGAGGAGCACGAGCCCCGGCGCAAGGGCTTCGTCCAGCGAGATCCGGGCCGCCAGGTCGAGGCCGTCCATCCCCGGCATGCACAGGTCCAGGAGGGCCAGCGGGTACGGCTCCTCCGATCCGGCGGCCTCGGCGAGGACCCTCAGGGCGGACTCACCGTCGGCCACCACGTCGGGCCGCATGCCCCAGGCGCGGAGCTGCTCGTCGAGGATCAGCCGGTTCGTCTGGTTGTCGTCGACGACCAGCACCCGCAGGCCGTCCAGCCCTGCGGTGGAGCGGGTCGGGGCGACCGTGGGGTCGAGCGCGAGCTGCAGGGGGAGCGTGAACCAGAAGGTGCTGCCGCGACCGAGCGTGCTGTTCACGCCGAGCGTGCCGCCCATCGCGGAGACGAGCTGCTGGCAGATCGCGAGTCCCAGCCCGGTGCCGCCGAAGCGCCTGGTCGTCGACGAGTCCGCCTGGGAGAAGGGCTCGAAGAGCCGCTGCTGGTCGTGCGCGGCGATGCCCAGCCCGGTGTCGGTGGTCTCGAAGCGCACCAGCAGCGCCTCCTCCGAGAGGTCCTCGAGGTGGGCCCGCAGCACCACCTCACCGTCCTCGGTGAACTTGACGGCGTTCGACGCCAGGTTGAGCAGCACCTGCCGCAGCCGGGACGGGTCGCCGCGCAGGCTCAGGGGGAGCTCGGGGGAGCAGTAGGCCAGCAGCTCGAGGTCCTTGCCCTGCGCCGACTCCGCCATCAGCTCGGCCACCTCCTCGACGACCTGGAGGAGGTTGAAGTCGATGATCTCGAGCTGGAGCTTGCCGGCCTCCATCTTCGAGAAGTCGAGGATGTCGTTGATGATCGCCATCAGCGACTCGCCGGCCACCTCGACCCCCTTCGCGTACTGCCGTTGGCGGTCGTCGAGGTCGGTGGCGAGCAGCAGTCCGGTGAGGCCGATGACGCCGTTCATGGGAGTCCGGATCTCGTGGCTCATCGTGGCCAGGAACGCGGACTTCGCCCGGGAGGCCTCCATGGCCAGGTCCCGGCTGGCGCGGGCCTCGGCGCGGGCGACGCTCTCGGACTGCAGCAGGCGCGCTGTCCTCAGGAAGGCCAGCAGGAGCAGGACCGCCATCCCGACCGGGGCCTCGTACATGTGCGAATCGCGACCCTGCAGGTCCTTGGCCAGCTCGAGCGCCGGAGGCACGAGCAGGGGCAGGATCGCGATGCCGAGCGTGCCGAGGCCGGCGCCGGCCTCCTCGCTGGCCGACTGCGGGGCGCGCACGGGGCCGCCGTCCGCGGCCCGCTGCCAGGTCGAGAGACCCATCAGGAGGGCGCCGAGCATCCAGCCGACGTCCAGCAACCCCGACACGCGGGGCGAGAGGGTGAGCAGCAGGTAGCCGAGGTCCGAGGCGAGCCAGCACCCGATGCCCACGACGAAGGCGGCCCCGATGCTCGAGCGCGACCGGGGCAGCATCAGGGCGCGGACCACCAGCGCCAGCACGACCGCGTCGGCCACCGGGTACGACGCCCAGACGAGGCGGGTCGCCGCCGACACCGTGGTGTCGGCGACGATCGAGGCGATCGAGACGTTCCAGAGCACCAGGACGCAGACGGTCACGATCGTGAGCGAGTTGATGACCGAGTCGACGTCGAGGTGCCGGCCGGTGCGGTCGCGCACGAGGGTCAGGACGAACAGGGCGGCGCCGAGCCCCACATAGCTGGCCATGTAGGGGATGTCGGCGATCGAGACGGCCGGGTCGTCCCCGGCCCACGAGTAGACCAGCCAGATCACGTCGCCCAGCGCGGAGGAGGTCAGGCCTGCGGCGACGAGGTGGGGCACCAGCCGGCGGTCGGCGGGCTGACGGCGGGCGCCGACCCAGGCGAGCGCGGCGCCGCCGCACACGCCGACGAGGTAGGTCGCGTCGGCCCAGGGACCCCAGGGCCACACGACGTGTGAGCCGAGCAGCGCGACCGTCACGATCGCGGCCGTCGCCCGGAGCGGCACGATCCGGCGAGTCAGCGGGAGCGACTGGCGGAGACCTGACTGCATGGACACCTTCCGGGCGGGCATGGAACTGCATTGTGGACCAACCGAGCGGCGAACGTGCCGCGCCGTGCCCGCCCTGCCGGGCGGATGTCACCCTGTCGGCCGGCGCGCAGTACGGCGGACAGGGTGTCAGCTCGCGGCCTGGGCCAGCTTCCTGCGCAGGGTGAGCGTCGCCCGGCTGTGCAGCTGACTGATCCGCGACTCGGTCACGCCGAGCACCTGTCCGATCTCGGCCAGGGTGAGCCGGTCCCAGTAGTAGAGGGCAACCACGATCTGGTCGCGCTCCGGCAGCTCGCGAACCGCGCGAAGGAAGCCCTCCGGGATGTCGTCGTCGGCACCGGGCAGGTTGCTCGCCGCGCGGGGGACGTCCTCGTCGCCGACGCCCGCACCCTCGAAGCTCACGACGCTGGTGTGCGAGGTCTGGCTGTACATCGAGCGCAGCTCCTCCAGCGGGATGCCCAGCTCGGCGGCCACCTCGGGGTCGTGCGGGGACCGGCCCAGGCGCCGCTCGAGCCGGGTCTGGGCGGCCTCGATGTCGCGGATCTTCTCGCGCACCGAGCGGGGCACCCAGTCGGACGCACGGAGCCCGTCGACCATCGCCCCGC
>JAOPXF010000008.1 GCA_025965295.1 Nocardioides sp. | reverse complement strand
CACCAGGTCGTTGCCGGCGTCGAACAGGCGCGTGGTCGAAACCCGCATCGCGTCCTCGAGGTCCTGCATGGCGGCGACGATTCGGTGGGCCACGGGATGGCCGAGGTCGAAGGCGATGTTGGCGAAGGTTCCGGAGATCCAGTGGAGGCTGCTCACCGCCTCCGAGTAGTGACCGGCGGTCGTGGGGATCTTGACCTGTCCGGCGAAGTACAGGGCGTACAGGTCGGCACCCAACTCCTTGCCGGAGCCGTAGTTGCCGGGGGCTCCGGTGTAGCTTGGCTCGTAGCCGGGCGCGTGTGGGTCGTTGCTCATGTTGGTCTCCCCGAGATCTTGGTGCAGGTCTCATGCCCCGCTGATCGCCTGCGGAAACCCGGGCCGCCCCGTGGGACACTGGGGCACGTGACCGTGCCGAACGTCCTCGCCACCCGCTACGCCGCCGCCGACCTGGCGAAGATCTGGTCGCCCGAGCACAAGATCGTGCTGGAGCGGCAGCTCTGGATCGCGGTGCTGCGGGCCCAGCGCGACCTCGGCATCGAGGTGCCCGACGGCGTCATCGAGGCCTACGAGGACGTCGTCGCCAAGGGTGAGCAGAGCGTCGACCTCGAGTCGATCGCCGCCCGCGAGCGGGTCACCCGCCACGACGTGAAGGCGCGGATCGAGGAGTTCTCCGCCCTCGCCGGCCACGAGCACATCCACAAGGGCATGACCTCCCGCGACCTGACCGAGAACGTCGAGCAGCTCCAGGTGAAGCAGTCGCTGACCCTGCTGCGCGACCGCACGGTCGCCACCCTGGCGCGGCTGGCGCGGCTCGCCACCGAGCACGAGACCACGGTGATGGCCGGCCGCTCGCACAACGTCGCCGCCCAGGCCACGACGCTCGGCAAGCGCTTCGCGACGGTCGCCGACGAGATGCTGATCGGCCTCGAGCGGGTCGAGGACCTGCTCGCCCGCTACCCCCTGCGCGGCATCAAGGGCCCGATGGGCACCTCCCAGGACATGCTCGACCTGCTCGACGGCGACGCGTCCCGGCTCGACGAGCTGGAGCGCCGCGTGGCCGCCCACCTCGGCTTCGACCGGGTGCTCACCTCGGTCGGCCAGGTCTACCCGCGCTCGCTCGACTTCGACGTGCTCTCCGCGCTGGTGCAGCTCACCGCCGGCCCGTCCAACCTCGCCACCACGATCCGGCTGATGGCCGGCAACGAGCTGGTGACCGAGGGCTTCAAGGAGGGACAGGTCGGCTCGTCCGCGATGCCGCACAAGATGAACACCCGCTCCGCCGAGCGGGTCAACGGCCTGGCGGTGGTCACCCGCGGCTACCTGTCGATGATCGGCGAGCTCGCCGGCGACCAGTGGAACGAGGGCGACGTCTCCTGCTCCGTCGTACGCCGGGTCGCGCTGCCGGACGCGTTCTTCGCCGTCGACGGGCTCTTCCAGACCTTCCTCACGGTGCTCGACGAGTTCGGTGCGTTCCCCGCGGTGATCCAGCGCGAGCTCGACCGCTACCTGCCGTTCCTCGCCACCACCAAGGTCCTGATGGCCGCGGTGCGCAACGGCGTCGGCCGCGAGGTCGCCCACGAGGCGATCAAGGAGGCCGCGGTCGGCACCGCCCTCGCGATGCGGCAGGGCCAGGCGGCGAACGACGTGTTCGCCAAGCTCGCCGCCGACCAGCGGCTCGGCCTCACCGCCGATCAGCTCGCCTCGCTGGTGGCCGACCCGATCACGTTCACCGGTGCGGCGGTCGCCCAGGTCGAGGCCGTCGTACGGCGGGTGGCCGACGTGGTCGCCCGCCACCCCGAGGCCGCGGCGTACTCCCCGGGCGCGATCCTCTAGCCCGGGTGCGCGGGCGCGCCGGCCTGGCGCGCGGCGCGCACCGCCATGGCCAGCGCCACCAGGATGATCGCGGCTCCGGTCAGCAGGGCCACCCGGAGCGCGTCGTCGTGGCTGCCCCGTCCGACGCCCAGCTGGTAGACCGTGACGAGCAGGGCGGCGCCGATCGAGGCCCCGATCCGCTGGCCGGTCTGCAGCGCGCCGCCAGCCGCACCACCCATGCGGGGCGGCACCTCGGCCAGCGTGAGCGTGATGTTCGGCGACACCACCGCGCCGGCGCCGAGCCCGGTGAGCAGGAGGGTGGGCACCAGCCACGGCCACAACGGGTCCCGACCCGGCGCGAGCAGCGCGACGAGCACCATCCCGGTCAGCATCACGACCAGGGCGCCCACCGTGAGCCGCCGGCCGACGTCGGTGACGAACCGCCCGGCCACCGGGGCGGCGACCGCCGAGCCGACCGCGAACGGCATCAGCAGGAGACCGGCGCCGAGCGGTGTCCGGCCGGCCCCCTCCTGCAGGTAGATCGAGAGGACCAGCAGCAGCCCGGTGAACCCGGTGAAGTAGAGCGTGCCGACCACGAGCCCGTTCAGGTAGCCCGGGAGGCGGCCCAGCAGGGCGATGTCCAGCAGTGGCGGGTGCCCGCGTCTCGACGTGTGTCGCTCCCAGCGCACGAAGGCCCAGGCGAGCAGCGGCACGCCGACCAGCAGCACGAGCGGCAGCCGGGCGCCGCTCTCGGCCCGCACGATGGGGTAGAGCAGGCACAGGACGCTCGCGCCGAGGAGCAGCGCGCCCGGCAGGTCGATCCGGTTGTCGGGACGCCCGCGGCTCGGCGGGCGCCGGGGGACGAGGGTGAGCACCGCCACCATGGCGACGAGGCCGATGGGCACGTTGACCAGGAACAGCCAACGCCAGCCGTTCTCCTCGCCCGCGAGGGCGATGATCGCGCCGCCGAGCACGGGGCCGGTCGCCGAGGCAGTGGACACCGTGAACCCGAACAGGCCGAAGGCGCGACCGCGTTCCCGGCCGCGGAACAGCTGCTGGATGAGACCGGAGTTCTGCGGCGTGAGCAGCCCCGCCGTGGCGCCCTGGACCAGTCTCGCGACCACGACCAGGGTCGCGCTTGGTGCGACGCCGACGGCGGCGCTCGCGACGATGAAGCCCGCCAGCCCGATGATCATCAGCCGCCGCCGGCCGTACGCGTCGCCCAGTCGTCCGCCCGCGACCAGGGTCAGCCCGAACGTCAGCGCGTAGCCGGAGACCACCCACTGGATGGTCCCGGCCGAGGTGTGCAGCCCGCTCTGCATGGACGGGACCGCGACGTTCACGATCGACACGTCCAGCAGGGACATGAAGCCGACGACCAGGGAGACGCCGAGGATCCGCCATCGCCGGGGGTCCGGCTCGTACGGCGCCTCCTCCTCGGGCGCGGCGGTCATCGCTTCCTCGCTCACCCCTCCACCTTTCCCGCTCCCGCCGAGCCACATGCGCCGGGCGCGGTGGTGGCCGCATGATGGGACGGTGGGGGTTGCCGTCGACGTCTCGGTGTCCGGGCGGGTCCAGGGTGTGGCGTTCCGGGCCTACGCCGAGCAGGAGGCCCGCCGCCTCGGCGTGACGGGCTGGGTCCGCAACGAGCCCGACGGCTCGGTGGCGGGGCACTTCGAGGGCGACCGCGAGGCCGTCGACGCCCTCGTCGACTGGTGCCGGCGGGGGCCGCGGACGGCGCACGTCTCCCACGTGGCGGCGCGCGAGGGCGCGACCACCGGGGCCACCCGCTTCGAGATCCGGTACTGACGCAACCCCCACCCGGACCGGGAGCGATAGTCGAGTGCCTCACTCGACTACAGTGGGGACATGCCCGTCGCGACCCTGCCCCCCGTCCCGTCGTACGACGGAGCCGAGGTGGTCGTGCCGGCGCCGGGCTCCGGGCCCGGCAACTGGTCCGGCGCGGCCAGCGCCGTGCTGGTCGACGGCACCGTCTGGCTGACCTATCGCGTACGACGCCCGCTCGCCGAGGGCCGCGGCGTCACCGTGGTCGTGGCGAGCTCTCTCGACGGCGTCACCTTCACCCAGGTGGCCGAAGTCCATCGCGAGGCCTTCGGCTGTGAGTCGTTCGAGCGTCCGGTGCTGGTGCCGGTGCCGGGCGTCGGCTGGCGGCTCTACCTCTCCTGCGCGACGCCCGGCTCCAAGCACTGGTGGGTCGACAGCCTGACCGCCGCGACGCCGGCCGGGCTGCCGTCCGGCGAGCGCCGGCTGGTCCTGGCCGGGGACGCCCGCACCGCCGTCAAGGACCCCGTCATCACCCATGGTCCCGCGGGCTGGGAGATGTGGCTGTGCTGTCACCCGCTGACCGATCCCGGCCACGAGGACCGGATGACCACCCGTCGGCTCTCCAGCACCGACGGGCTCGACTGGACCGACCGCGGAGAGGTGCTCGCGGGGCGCCCGGGGGAGTGGGACGCGCGGGGCGCCCGGGTCACGGCGGTCGTCGCGACCAACCCCGTCACCGTGCTCTACGACGGCCGGCCCGACGCGGCGTCGAACTGGCACGAGACCACCGGGTTGGCCCGGTGGGACGGCAGCCGCCTGGTGCCGGTGACCGAGGTCGCGCCCATGACCTCCCCGCACTCCGACGGAGCCCTCCGCTACGCCGCCGCCGTGCCGCTGCCCGACGGGCGCACCCGCTTCTACGTCGAGGCCGCCCGCCCGGACGGGGCGCACGACCTGGTGACCTGCGTCCGCTGAGGGTGCTCAGGCCGAGCTGCGCTCGCGGAACGAGCCCCGGCTCCGCGTCGACAGCCAGTCGTCGAACGCCTCGCCGGTGACCTCGCCGAGCCGCGCGATGTCCTCGGCGAACGCGGGCAGCAGCCGCTCACGCTGCTCGGCGGTCAGGTGCGGGCGATGTGCCACGCCGCGGCCGCTGAGCCGCGCGACGAGCGGGACGCTGGCTCGTCGCCACACCTGCGGTGGCGCCCAGGCTCCGGCCCGGGCCCCGGCGCGCACGACGGGCCCGAGGACCCGGGGCCGCCAGCCGGGCGCGACGAAGTTGCGGGAGTTGTCGGCCGGGATCCGGTCGACCAGACCCTCGCGGATGCCGAGGAAGCGGCAGGTGCGGTCCACGGTCGGGCCGGGCTCGTCCACGATGTCGCGGTAGCGCACGACCAGGACCCGCGCCGGGTCGACGTGGCGGACGAGGTGCTCGAGCTGGGCGCCGTACCGGCCGAGGTCCCGGTAGCGCCAGAAGGGGGCCCACCCCTCCGCCACCCGGCGGTCCTGGAGCGCGAACGCGGCCTCGAAGTCGCCGACCGGCTCGAGCCCGTCGGACCACAGGTGCATCCAGTTGCTGTAGGCGCGGTCGATCGGGTCGCGCACGACGGCGATGAGCCGGACGTCGGGCAGCGACTCGGCGATCCGGCGGTGGGCGGCGCGGCTCCACAGGTAGAACGGCGTGCTCTCGCCCCGGGCCTGGTCGTCGCGGGCCGGCGCGAACAGGCCCTCGTACTCGCTGCGGTGCCAGACCCACTCCTGCTGCGAGTGCGCGTCCCCGGGCCCGACCCAGGCGGGTGGCGGGGCGTCGTCGCAGAGCCAGTACTTCGGCTCCTTGGGCCGGGTCACGAAGACGTCGGGGTGCTGGGCGAGGGCCGAGTGCAGGGCGGTCGTCCCGGCCTTGGGGGCGCCGATGATGAGGAAGTCGGGCTGGGGCGTGCGCGACATGGGAGGCTCCGATCTGAACTGATGTAAGTCAGTCTAGATACATACCCACGGTCATGGGGCCCAACCCGACATCTCAGGCCCGGGCGTGACCGCCCCAGTTGGACAGCTTGGTCGCGACCGTGTGCAGGTCCGCGCGCCAGACGTGCTCGGGGCCGGGCGGCAGGATCGCGTCCCATTCGACGGCGTACGAGCCGAGGACGTTCGCGAGTCGCTCGGTGCGGGCGAAGAACCAGAGATGGAAGTGCTCGGACCCGTCGCCCCACCTGTCCACGTGGACGCGCCCGATGTTCGGGAAGTTCTCGATGATCCGCGTCAGGCGGGTCGTGATCCGGCCCAGCTGCGAGGCGAGCTCGTCGTCGAGGTCCGGCAGGTCGAGGTGCTCACGGGTGTTGAGGTTCAGCACGAACGGCAGGCCCGAGGGCCGGCCGTGGTGGGTGAGCACCCAGACGTCGTCCTCCCACACGATGTTCTCCGCGGGGAAGCCGGCGCAGGCGCCGCACGGCTTGTCGTCCGACTCGCCCCAGCGCGGGGGCTCGTCGCGGGGCGCGGGAAGCACGCGCGGCAGGACGCGGCCGTCCACCGCCTCCCACGGGAAGACGTCCCACTCGCCGAGGTCGGGCATCGGCAGCCGCCCGCCCTCCCCGACAGCAGCGACGACCCGGGCGTAGACCTCTTCGGCAGACTCAGGCATGGGCCCACTGTGCCATCCGAGGCCCGGGCCCGGCGCCCCGCAGTGACGTCCGTCTCCTGACGGCCCGCAGGATTTGCCGGGCCTCGCGGACTCCCGGACCATCGAGGGATGAGCGCTCCCGTCACGGTCTCCATCACGCGCCACCTCGACCCCGGCCACGAGCACGAGATGGTCAGCTGGATCCAGGCGGGCATGGCGCTGGCCGAACGGTTCCCCGGCTTCCTCGGCGCCGGCTGGGTCCGCCCCGAGGCCGACTCCGAGACCTGGCACATGCTCTACCGCTTCGACGACAGCACATCGCTGTCGGCCTGGGAGTCGTCCCACCAGCGCCGGTGGTGGCGCGACTCCGCCGGCGGCCTGGGCGTGGTCGAGTCGCGGATGGAGCGCCGTACCGGCATCGAGGGCTGGTTCGACGACCCGACCACCCGGGATGTCCGCGACCTGCGCCTCGCCCCGGCCGCCCCGCCCCGCTACAAGCAGGCGGTCGTCATCTGGCTGGCGTTCTTCCCGCTCAGCCTGCTCGTGGCCTGGCTCTTCGGCGAGATCGCACCCGACCTGCCGCTGGTCGAGCGGGCGCTCGCGTCGACGTTGCTGATGACGCCGGTGATGACGTACGTCGTGCTGCCGCGGATGACCCGCGCCCTGGGCTGGTGGCTGCAGGGCCGGCCCGCCCCGTGGCGGCGTCCCGCCACTGCCTGAGCGGAACGTTCCGGACCACGCGGATGTTTGCGGCCCGCTCGATCGGGCAGGGAACCTGTATGGAATCCATCTCGGGAACCACCCTGACCCCTGTCCACCCCACCGACCGCGCCGTCTCGCGGCGTCCGCGCCTGCGGCTCCGCACCGCCGCCGCAGGGCTCGGTCTGGCCGTTGTCGGCAGCATCGGCGTCGCCGGTGCCGCCTCCGCGGTCAGCCAGGCCAGCGCGGCGTCGCAGCTCAGCGCCGCGGGTATCACGTGGAGCTCGTCGGGCGGCTGCACCGACCGGAACAACTCGACGTGCACCTCCTTCGAGGGGATCCGCCAGGCGACCATCGACGGCGCCAAGACCCTCAAGAGCGCGAGCGGCTGCGGCCTCAACATCACCGGCGGCACCGAGACCGGTCACGCGACCGGCACCTACAGCCACAGCACCGGCTACAAGCTCGACTTCTCGCGCACCACGTGCCTGACCAACTGGGTGCACAACACCTACACCTACATCGGCCTGCGCAGTGACGGCGCGGCCCAGTACCAGTCGGCGTCGGGCAACATCTACGCCGACGAGGGCAGCCACTGGGACGTCCTCTACTACACCTGCGGCTGCTGACCCGTCCGCGGACCGGTCCCCGGGGGCGCACACTGCCGGACCGGTCCGCGGCGTTCCTCGCGGCGCCCTAGTCTGGGCACCGTGGCCGACCTGAACATCCCCGACGCCCCCTCGATCGACGGTGCCCGGCACCTGCACTCCGGCAAGGTGCGCGACCTCTACGAGCTGACGTCCGGCGAGCACGCCGGGCAGCTCCTGATGGTGGCCAGCGACCGGATCTCGGCGTTCGACTTCGTCCTCGACACCGCCATCCCCGACAAGGGCGAGATCCTGACCCGGATGTCGCTGTGGTGGTTCGACCGGCTCTCCGCGCTGGTGCCCAACCACGTCCTGTCGACCGATGTCCCCGACGCGGTCCGCGGCCGTGCCGTGATCTGCGAGCAGCTCGCGATGTTCCCCGTCGAGTGCGTGGCCCGCGGCTACCTCACGGGGTCGGGTCTCCTCGACTACACCGCCACCGGTGCCGTGTGCGGCATCGCGCTGCCCGACGGCCTGGTCGACGGCAGCCGACTGCCCGAGCCGATCTTCACGCCCGCGTCCAAGGCGGCGCTGGGCGACCACGACGAGAACGTGTCGTACGACGCCGTCGTGCGCGAGGTCGGCGAGGAGTCCGCGGCCGAGCTGCGCCGGCTGACGATGCTCGTCTACACCCGTGCCGAGGAGATCGCGCGCGAGCGCGGCATCGTCCTGGCGGACACGAAGTTCGAGTTCGGTGCCCGGCCGGACGGCACGACCGTGCTCGCCGACGAGGTGCTCACCCCCGACTCCTCGCGCTTCTGGCCGGCCGCCGAATGGTCGCCCGGTCGCAGCCAGCCGTCGTACGACAAGCAGATCGTCCGCGACTGGCTGCTCTCTCCGGAGTCCGGCTGGGACCGCGCGTCCGGAGTGGCGCCGCCGCCGCTGCCCGAGGCGGTCGTCGAGCGCACCCGCTCGCGCTACGTCGAGGCCTACGAGCTGCTCACCGGCGAGCGGTTCTGACGGTGTCCCGGCCCCGCCGGGGCGTCCGCTTCGACGTGCCGGCGGACGTGGCGTTCGGCTACCTCGTGGACCCCTACCACCGGGCGGAGTGGCAGAGCTCCCTGCGTCGCGTGGAGGACGTCCGTCCCGGCCTCGCTGGCGTCGGCCAGACGTGGGTCGACGTGACGGTACCCGGGCTGCGGGCACTGATGGAGACCACGGCGCTCCTGCGGCCGCACACCTGGACCGAGGTCGGCCGCTGGCACGGCATCCATGCGACCCTCACCCTCGACTTCGTGCCCGACGGCGCCGGATGCCTGGTCTCGCCCACGTTCCGGGTGACCGGTACGGGCCCGATGCGACCGCTGGCGTTCGTCGTCGACAGGGTCGCCGTGCTCGGCGTCTACCCCGACCTGCGCCGCGCGGCGCGGATCCTGGCGGACCGGTGACGCCCGTCACGACCGCTGGGTAGGTTGGTCGTCACCATCCGACGCCCTGGAGGCCGCCCGTGTACAACCTGTCGACCCTGCTCGAGAACAGCGCCCGTCAGCACCCCGACCGCGACGCGGTCGTGCTGGGTGACACCAGGCTCACCTACGCCCAGGTGAACGCGGCGGCCAACCAGGTGGCCAACCTCCTCGTCTCCCGCGGGATCGAGAAGGGCGACAAGGTGGCGCTCAGCTGCCCGAACCTGCCCTACTTCACGATCGTCTACTACGGCATCCTCAAGGCCGGGGCCACGGTCGTGCCGCTCAACGTGCTGCTCAAGGGTCGCGAGGTCGCCTACCACCTCGCCGACGCCGAGGCGAAGGCCTACTTCTGCTTCCAGGGGACCGAGGACCTCCCGATGGCCAAGGAGGGGTACGCCGGCTTCCAGGACGCCGAGGGCTGCGAGCACTTCTTCGTCATCACCGCCGACCCGTCCGCCGAGTCCCCGATCGAGGGCACCGAGACGCTGGGGTCGGCCGTGGCCTCGCAGCCGCCGACCTTCGACACGGTGCAGACCGACGAGGACGACACGGCCGTCATTCTCTACACCTCCGGCACGACCGGGCAGCCCAAGGGGGCGGAGCTGCGGCACCGCAACATGCGCGACAACGCGCTCGCCGGCGCGGACCTCTTCGGCGCGAACGCCGAGCACCCCGACACCTACCTGTGCGTGCTGCCGCTGTTCCACTCGTTCGGCCAGACCGTCATCCAGAACGGCGCCTTCGCCTTCGGCGGCACGGTCGTGATGCTGCCGCGCTTCGAGGCGAAGGCCGCGCTCGGGCTGATGGCGCAGGAGGAGGTCACGTTCTTCGCGGGCGTCCCGACGATGTACTGGGGGCTGCTCGGTGCCCTCGACGACTCGACGGACGTGGAGAAGCTGGCCGCGAACCTCCGCGTCGCCGCGGCCGGTGGTGCGGCGCTGCCGGTCGAGGTGCACAAGGACTTCCAGCGGAAGTTCGGCGTCACGATCCTCGAGGGCTACGGCCTGTCCGAGACGTCGCCGGTCGCGAGCTTCTCGCCGCACGGCGAGCAGGTGCGGCCCGGCTCCATCGGCATCCCGATCCCCGGCGTGGAGATGAAGCTGCTCCAGGCCGACAGCTGGGACGAGGTCGAGGAGTCCGGCCCGGACGCGGTCGGTGAGATCGCCATCAAGGGCCACAACATCATGAAGGGCTACTACAACCGCCCCGAGGCCACGGCGGAGGCCATCCAGGACGGCTGGTTCCGGTCCGGCGACCTGGGCCGGCGCGACGAGGACGGCTGGTACTACATCGTCGACCGGTCCAAGGACATGATCATCCGCGGTGGCTTCAACGTGTACCCGCGCGAGATCGAGGAGGTCCTGCTCACCCACGAGGACGTCTCGCTGGCGGCGGTGATCGGCGTACCCCACGAGAGCCACGGCGAGGAGATCAAGGCGTTCGTGATCCTCCACGACGGCGCCACGGTCACCCCCGACGAGCTGGTGGCGTGGGGCAAGGAGCAGATGGCCACCTACAAGTACCCCCGCTCGGTCGAGATCGTCCCGTCGCTGCCGATGACCGCCACCGGGAAGATCCTCAAGAGGGAGTTGAGCTGATCGGGGCCGCGCCAGCGGACCCGATGATGGTGGTCGAGCAAGCGCCCGGGGCCGCGTGAGCGGACCCGACGGCGCGTGTCGAGACCCGGGGCCTCCTGGTTCACCATGTTAAGCAGGTGAAGCGTCCCCTCCTGGTTCACCATGTGAAGCAGGTGAAGCGTCACATCACACGGTGAATTCGCCATGAGAAGTGAGGGCTCGACCACTTCTCATGGTGAAGCAACCGGACCGCCGAGCCCGGCGCGGATCCGGACCCGGATCCCGCCGACCTCTGAGGGCGATCAGGTGAACGGGTTCGGCAGCGCCCCGGGAAGGCCGGCGAGCAGCTCCCGGGCCTGGGCCGCGACCTTGTGCTCGACGAGCACCTCGTAGCGGGTCGCGACCACCGACGTGACCGACGAGAAGTCCCGCTGGCCGCGGGTGGCGGCGTAGCCGACCAGTGCCCAGATGACCCCGAAGACGGCACCGAACAGCATCGTCGAGACGATCGTGGCGAGGGCGTTGTTGTCGGTGAAGATCGAGAAGACCAGCCCGACGAAGAGCCCGAGCCACAGGCCGGACAGCACGCCACCGAGGGCGACGCGTCCGGTCGTGAGCCGGCCGGTGATCCGCTCGACCCGCTTGAGGTCGGTGCCGACGATCATCAGCTGCTCGACGGGGAACTTGTTGTCGGAGAGGTAGTCCACGGTCTTCTGGGCGGCCGCGTAGTCGTCGTACACCGCCAGCGACTGGGGGAACTCGAGCTTGAGGGGTGAGGCACCGGGTGTTCCGAAGGGCATGCTCATGCCCCCAGTGTGCCGGAGAACACCGAACTGCGACCCCCTAGACTTGAGCCCGGCAGCAGCCCCCCGCACCCAGGAGCCCGACCGTGCCCCGAGTCGTCGTCGACGTCATGCCCAAGCCCGAGATCCTCGACCCACAGGGCAAGGCCGTCCTCGGCGCCCTGCCGCGGCTCGGGTTCCAGGGCGTCACCGATGTCCGCCAGGGCAAGCGGTTCGAGCTCGACTTCGCCGGCGAGGTGACCGAGGCGGTGCTCGCCGAGGTGCACCAGATGGCCGAGACGCTGCTGTCCAACCCGGTCATCGAGTACTACACGATCCACGTCGAGCAGCCGATCGAGGCCCGCGCGTGAAGGTCGGGGTCGTCACCTTCCCGGGCTCGCTCGACGACGTCGACGCCCAGCGTGCGGTCCGCTTCGGCGGCAACGAGGCCGTCGCCCTCTGGCACGGCGACCACGACCTCAAGGGCGTCGACGCGGTCGTGCTGCCGGGCTGGTTCTCGTACGGCGACTACCTGCGCTGTGGGGCGATCTCCCGGTTCGCACCGGTGATGACCGAGGTGGTCGCGGCCGCGCGCGGGGGGCTCCCGGTGCTCGGCATCTGCAACGGCTTCCAGATCCTCTGCGAGTCGCACCTGCTGCCCGGCGC
>JAOPXF010000007.1 GCA_025965295.1 Nocardioides sp. | reverse complement strand
ACGACGAACACGGACCACCCGACCAGACCAGACCCGACAACCTCGCCCCCCTCTGCAGACGCCACCACCGAGCCAAGACCACCGGCCGCTGGCGATACGCACGCCACCCCGACCACACCTACACCTGGCACTCACCCCAGGGCCGGGTCTACCTCGTCGATGACACCGGCAGCCACACCATCGGCTGACCGGCGGTGCCACCATGGGGGATGCTCCGACGCCCCCAGCGCGTTGCCTTCCTCGCGTGGCTCCCGATGCTCGCAGCAGCCCTGCCGCTCGCGGGGTGTGGCTCACCGGGCGACGCCCCTGATCGTGAGGCTGGGCCCGTGGTCGTCACGCGCGTCCCGGACCATGCGGTCCCCTATCCGCTGGCCCGGATCAACGGTCGACTGTCGATGCGCGACGACTGCCTCCTGATCGGGGATGCCGTGGCGTTCTGGCCCGCAGGGACAGGGTGGAGCGCCGACCGCCGAGCCGTGACCTTCGGCGGGGACTTCGAAGGGGCTCCACCCGCCGCCGTCGGCTCGACGTTCCGTGGTGGAGGTGGCGTGTACGAGCCGACCGACTCGCTCGACGGCCTGCTGAGCACCGACGACATCGAGCTCCTCGAGAACTGCATGGAGAAGACCGGCGTCGATCGCCTGGTCCTGGTCTATCCGGGGCGCGCCTAGTTTCTACGTCTGCCGGCCACGCGCACGCCTAGACTCCGCGCATGACTCGGGAGGAAGCGGGAGTGGCGGCTGCGCCGGAGCGGCCCGACGCGCCGCCCCCGGCCCGGCGGACGGGGACACGTCCGACCAACGCCTTCTGGCGCTACCTACGCCTGGCCCTGCTCGTCGGCTGGCTGCTGCTCGGGGTGGCCGTGGTCGCGCGGGGAGAGCGGACGTCGTCGTTCCACGAGCTGGAGGCCCGCGTGGCCTCGGGTGACGTGCACGACGTGACCCTGGTCGGCAACGGCCTCACGTCCGCCGGCCGGGCCTCCGTCCCCGTCGAGGTTCGCTGGCGAGACGGGCTGTTCCACCACACGGCCACCGTCGTCGAAACCCGGCCGCGGCGAGCGGCTCCCAACCGCGCGCACCGCGACCCGGACTCGACCGTCATCACCGGCACGGTGGAGGAGCGGCTGGCGGCGAGCCAGCCGGGCCTCCGCTTCCACCGGGGCGACTACCCCGGTGTCACGTCGTCGTACCTGGGGCTGCGACTGCCGGCGTGGGCCGGGTCCGCCGGCCTCGGGCTGCTCCTCGGCGCCCTCCTCGTGCTCATGGCGGGCCCCAGCCCGTGGCGGGCCACCCGCTGGGCCTGGTTCTGGCTGCTGGGCCTGGCCTCACCGCTCGGGGTGATCGCGTTCCTGCTGCTCTCCGGACCGCTCCGGCGCACGCCCGTCGCAGCGCCGCGCGACCCCGCCCGCCGGCTCACCGGAGGCTGGGCATTCCTGCTCGTCGTCGCCGTCTCGGGCGCCGTGTCGAGCGTCCTCAGGGCGACCTAGTCCGCGCCGGCGCGCCCACGCGTCGCTCAGGCCAGGAAGCGCTTCAGGACCTCGGTGAAGACGTCCGGCTGCTCGGAGTGCACCCAGTGCCCCGCGTCCTTGATCGTCACCCGCCGGTTCTTCGGGAACCACCGGTCCATCGCGGCGGCGTACTCGTCGGTCACGTAGTCCGAGTTCTGCCCCGCGATCCAGAGCACCGGCCCGTCGTACGGCGCCACGCCCCGCAGCCGGTCCTCCGGCCAGCCGCCGAGCGCCTCGAGGTCGCGCCCCAGCACGTCGAGGTTCAGCTGCCAGGACCAGGTGTCGTCGTGGTGACGGAGGTTCTGGAGCAGGAAGCTGCGCACCAGGGGGTTCGGCACGGCCTCCTGGAGTGCGGTGTCGGCATCGCCACGGCGCTCGAGGGCGTCCAGGTCCAGAGCCTGCATCGCCTCGATGTACCCGGCGAACTCGGAGCCGTGGTGGTAGGCCACCGGCGCTACGTCCACGACGCACAACCGCTCCACCAGCGCGGGGTGCCGCAGGGCCACGAGCATCGCGATCTTGCCGCCCATCGAGTGGCCGACCAGGGCCACCGGGTCGTCGGCGGACAGCAGCTCGGCGACCCGGTCCGCCGCGTCGAGGTAGTCGAACCCCTCGGTCCAGCTCGACCGGCCGTGGTCGGGCATGTCCACGAGCAGGACCCGGTGGGTGTCGGCCAGGGCCCTGCCGATCCGGGTCCAGTTCTTGCCCTGCCCGAACAGGCCGTGACAGAAGACGACCCGAGAGCCGGACTCGCCCAGCGAGGTGGTGTGCAGGCCGGGCGCGCGGGTGGGAGCGGACATGCCCCGAGGCTACCGAGCGGTGCCGCGGCCCTCAGCACCAGCGGCGCACGCCGTGCTCGCTCAGCGCGACGTCCCGCCGGACCACCGCGATCTGGTCGGACCACTGGCGGCAGGCCCTCCGGAAGTCCTTGCGCCGGTACTCGACCGCGAGCACGTGCCGGCCGTAGCTGTCGACGTACGCGCCGCACTCGTTCCACCGGGCGCACTCCTCCGCGATCGCGAAGTCGAAGCCGGCACGCGAGCCGTCCCACTCCGCGAAGTTCTTCTGCGCAGCGGCGATACCGGCACGGTGCGCACGGCGCACCAACAGCGCGGCATACCGCTTGTTGTCGGCGCGCGTGAGCAGCCCGCGGCTGCGGGAGAACGAGTCGAGGTTGTCGAACTCCACCCCCTCGAAGCCGTCGTCGGCGCAGCCGTTCACCCAGCGGCCGACGATCCGGGCCAGCGCGCGCCGCTTGGCGTCGGTGCGCAGGTCGAGCAGCCACTCGCCCCAGCCCTCGTCGACGACCGGCTCGCCGTGCTGCTTCAGCACCAGCGACCAGTGCCGGTGCCAGAAGCGCCTCTCGTTCGCCTGGGTCTGGAAGCCGTTGACGTAGCAGACGTTGTAGCGGCCGCCGGCGGGCTCCGCCTCGCGGTCGCGCACGACGATGCCGACGCGCGCGGGCACCGGCCGGTTGCCGCCGAGCTGGTAGTCGAAGTCAGTGCCGACGGGGGGCAGCGCGCGGTCCGGTGCGGCGTACGACGGCGCCGGGAGCAGCGCGGCGAGAACTGCACCGAGCAGGAGCAGGGCGACGAGGTGGGCTGTACGTCTCACGTGGAGACCGTAACCCGTCCGGACGCAGCCCCGTTGTCTCGTCACACCTCCGAAGGGATCCACCCATGTCGCACCTCCGCACCAGGCTCCTCGCGCTCACCTGCGCCGCGGCCGCCGTGCTGTCGACGGCCGGCGTCACCACCGCCGACGCAGCCGCCCCCACGAGTTCGCTGACCGCGCTGCGCGGCACCCACCCCGGCCTCGACCGACTGCTCGCCGGCGGTACGCCGACCGGCCGCGCGATCGTCGAGTTCGCCGCCGTGCCCACCGGCGCCGAGGTCGCCGCCCTCGAGGCGCTCGGCCTGACCGTGCAGCCGTTGCACCGCCTCCCGATGGCGCTCGTGCAGGGCTCGGTCGCTCAGATCGCGGCCGCGGTCACCCGTGGCATCGGCACCGACGTCTACCCCGACGAGACCCTGCAGTACACCGACACCGCTTCCTCCGACGCGATGTCCTCCTCCGTCGGCGCCGCGAAGAAGCTGCGCGCCCAGGGGCTCACCGGCAAGGGCACGACGGTCGGCATCATCGACTCCGGCTGCGACGGCACCCACCCGGACCTCGCCGACCACATCACCCACAACGTCACGCTCTACAGCCCCGAGTACGCCAACCAGGGCACCGACCCGACGCTCGTCGTGCCCATCGACCAGGGTCCCTACAACAACACCGACCTCGGCAGCGGCCACGGCACCCACGTCGCCGGCATCATCGCGGCCGACGGCACCACCGGCCCCGACCACCTCGGGGTGGCCCCCGATGCGGACCTCGCGTGCTTCTCGATCGGCGCGGTCATCACGACCACGGCGGTCGTGACGGCCTTCGACTACATCCTCGACCAGCCCGACCTGCTCGGCATCGACGTCATCAACAACTCGTGGGGCAACAGCTTCCGCCAGTTCGACCCCCAGGACCCGGTCAACGTCGCCACGAAGGCCGTCTCGGGCAAGGGCGTCGTCGTGGTCTTCGCGGCGGGCAACTCCGGCTCCGACAGCGGCGAGGCCAGCGTCAGCCCGTTCAACCAGGCGCCCTGGGTGATCTCGGTCGCCGCCGGCTCCCTCAAGCGCGAGCGCGCGGACTTCTCCTCCAACGGCCTCGAGCTCGACAACGGCAAGGCGGTGCCGATCGGCGCGGAGGGCCACACGGTCCTGCTCGGCGACCGGATCGGCAACACCCAGCCCGACGTCATGGCACCCGGCTCCGACATCTCGTCGTCCTGCGACAGCACCGGCACCGTCATCGGCCCGTGCCCTCCCGGCGAGAACGCCAGTGCCTCGGGTACGTCGATGGCCTCGCCGCACATCGCGGGCGCGGCCGCCGTACTGCTCCAGGCCAACAAGCGGCTCACCTGGCTGCAGGTCCAGGACGCGATCAAGGCGACCGCGACGCCCGTCAAGGCCGGCAAGGACACGCTCGCCTCGTGGCAGGTCGGCTACGGCCACGTCAACCTCGACAAGGCCGTCACCCTGGTCCGCTCCGCCCACTGGCAGAGCCGGCTGACGGCCGCGACCCGGCAGGCCGACCGCCGCCTGCTGCAACAGGACAGGTGGGCCGTGACCCGCGCCGACCTGTGGCAGGAGGACGCCCCGCCGGCCAGCGCCGGTGGCTCCTACACCGCGACCCACGAGGTCAGGGTGGCCAGGGGCGTCTCCGCGCTCAAGGTCGCGCTGGTCTACCCCACCCCGGGCACGGCCGCCAACCTCGCGAGCTTCACCGCGACCGTCACCGACGCCTCGGGCAAGCAGGTCGGCGTGACCACGACCGACGTCCTCTACACGACGGGCATCGCGCACGTGCTGGTCACCGGCGTGCGGCCCGGGACGTACACGATCGACGTCACCGGCGACTACGCCGCCTCCGACCCCGACACCCTCGACAGCGACTCGGTCAACGGCCGCGTGGTCTTCCTGCAGGCGGCGCAGCTGAAGCGCCGCTGAGCCGGACGGCTCAGAAGTCGAACATGTCCCCCACGTCGCCGAACATGTCGCCCACGCCGTCGCCGATCGAGCCCAGCCCGTCTCCGATGCCGTCACCGAGGGCGCCGAGCCCGTCGCCCAGGGCGTCGAAGCCACCGAAGCCGCCGAACATCATGCCCATGAACATCATGTCCATGACGCCGAAGCGGCCGAAGTAGCCGCTGGCGTAGGGCTGGTAGGCCGGCCCGCCCTGCCAGTAGGGCACCCGCTGGGAGCCGACCATCACCTTGCGGATGTCGGGCTCGGCGCCGGCGCGCACGCGCTCGGCGTCGAGCGCGCAGGCCGGCACGTCGCGGGTGGCGCCGCCCGGCGGGGTGTAGGGCACGTCCTCGACGGACAGGCCGTGACGCGGGTCGAAGAAGCACGGCGGGCGACGGGTCGGCAGCGGATCGCCCGCCACCCGCGCGCGCACGCAGGCGATCGCGTAGCGACCGTCCTCGAGGATCTCCGTGACGTGCTTGAGGTCCTCGGGCCGGTCGATGGCGTCGCCCGCGGTCTTCGCGGCCTCGTAGGCGTCGAGCGCCCGCTGGTAGTCGGCATTGGCGCCCGGGTCGAGGTCGCGCCCGGTCAGCTCGGCATCGAGCGACTGCAGCTCGACGCCCAGCGCGGTGATGTCCTCGAACGCGAACTTCTTGACCGGCTCGAGCTCGGTGCGCCGCTTCTCCACCTCGCGCTGCTTGCTGTTGCGCTGGGAGACGACGGCGGCCACCACGAGGCCGGCCAGGAGGAGCAGGACGAGGATTCCGAGCATGTGATCAGGATACGGAGGCTCTGGTGAACCGCGCCCCGAGCACGGCCACGGCCTCGCGCAGCCCGGCGGGCTCGAGCACCTCGAAGTCCCAGCCGAGCATCCCGATGTGCAGCGCGAGGGCGTGCAGGCTCTGGGAGCCGCTCAGCAGCAGGCAGCTCTCGGCGTCCACCTCCTCGACCGTCGCGCTGGCGGGCGTCGTCGCCCGGCGGACGGCCTCGGCGGGGGCGTGCACGAGCACCCGGGCCTGGTGGGGGTACGACGTCACGGTCACCGAGCGCTGGACGTACGCCGCCGCGTCGGGGTGCTCGCGCCGGGCGAACCGCCAGGTGCCGGCCCGTACGCCGGCCATCCGGTCCAGCCGGAACGACCGCCAGTCGTCGCGGTCGAGGTCGAAGGCCAGGAGGTACCACCGCCGCCCGGTCGCCACCAGCTGGTAGGGCTCGACCCGCCGGTCGGTCTCCGCACCGCCGAGGGCGGTGTAGCCGAACTCCACGCGCACCGTGTCGCGACAGGCCCGGGCGAGCACCAGCAGCGCATCGGCGTCGACCTCGATCCGGCCACCGTCGAGCGTGACGATCGCGTCGTGCAGGGCCCGCACCTCGGCACGCAGGCGCGCGGGCAGCACCTGGTCGAGCTTCGCGAGCGTGCGGACCGCGGCCTCGCTCGCGCCGGCCACTGTGCCGCCCGCGGCCAGCCGGAGCGACACCGCCGTCGCGATCGCCTCCTCGTCGTCGAGCAGCAGCGGGGGCAGAGCCCGGCCGGCGCCGAGCTGGTAGCCGCCGCCGGCGCCCTGGGTGGCGTTCACGGGATAGCCGAGCGCGCGCAGGCGCTCGACGTCGCGGCGAATGCTGCGAGTGGTCACCCCGAGCCGCCCGGCGAGCTCGGTGCCGGTCCACACCGGGCGCTCCTGGAGCAGCCCGAGCAGCCGCAGCACCCGCTCCGTCGTACCCGGTCCGGCCATGCGCCCAGCGTGCCACACGTAGCGGACAGATCCTGTCCTAGTTGCGGCCGAGACTGGTCGCATGACGACCCAGACCCCGGAGTGGAACCCGCTCCTCCTCGACCAGCTCGACTTCCACTGGCAGCACTCCCTGCGCCCGCGGCTGCAGGGGCTCACCGACGACGAGCTCTTCTGGGAGCCCGTCCGGGGCGCCTGGAACGCCCGCCCGGGTGCGATCGACTTCGAGCACCCCGCTCCCGTGCCGACCCCTTTCACCACGATCGCCTGGCGGCTGGCGCACGTCCTGGTGGGCTGCCTGGCGATACGCAGCGCGTCCCACTTCGGCCGCGAGGCCACCGACTACCGGGCCTGGCCGTACGCCGGGTCCGCCGACGAGGCGATCCGGCAGCTCGACGAGGAGGTGGCCACCTGGACGGCGGGCGTCCGGTCGCTCGGCGAGCCCGGTCTCGCCGAGCCGTGCGGCGCCGCCGAGGGCCCGTTCGCCGACTACCCGATGGCCGCGCTGGTCCTGCACATCAACCGTGAGGTCATCCACCACGGCGCCGAGATCTGCCTGCTCCGCGACCTCTACCTGCACACCCACCGGAAGGACTCCTGACATGCCCGCCCAGGCCCCGCCCGTGACCGACGAGCGCTCCGCCCTGCTCGCCTACCTCGCCCAGCAGCAGGACGCCTTCCGGGCCGCGATCTTCGGCCTCACCGCCACGCAGGCCGGGCTGGCCGCCGCCGCGCCCAGCACGCTCACGGTCGGCTCGCTGCTCAAGCACGTCACCCAGGTCCAGGAGTCCTGGCTGCGCTGCGCGCTCGCCGCCCCCGGGCACCCGGCCGACGACCGGACCATGGGGCAGAAGTACGCCGACCACCAGGACGCCTGGACCTGGCACGACCACGACACGGTCGAGGCGACCCTCGCGGCGTACGACGACGTCTCGGCCCGGGTGCTCGACGCGGTGCGGACCGTCGACCTCGACGTCCCGGTCCCGGTGCCGCCGGCGCCGTGGAACCCGACCGACATCGACGCCTGGTCGGTCCGCTGGGTGTGGTTCCACCTGGTCGAGGAGCTCGCCCGGCACGCGGGCCACGCCGACATCGTCCGCGAGGGTGTCGATGGCGCGACGATGTACGAGCTGGTTGCCGGCCGCGAGGGCTGGCCGGAGACCGACTGGCTCAAGCCGTGGCGGCCGCCGGCCACCGGGTGAGCCGGCTCAGGCCACGGCCAGCGCACCGTCGTCGGTGCGGTGCACGAGCCCGTCGCTGACGGCCAGGGCCAGCGCCCGGTCGAAGCGTCCGTGCTCCCAGTAGTCCGCGCCCACCAGCTGCGCCAGCGCGGCGGGCTGCTGGGGGCCTCGGGCCTGCAGGGCCCGGACGATCTGGCCCATCTCGTGGACGACCTGGCGGTCACGGGGGCCCTCGGTGCTGGCCTTGGGCGGTGGCATCGGCATGGTGCTTCTCCTGGGGTGAGGGGTCAGGCCGGCTGGGGCGCCGCCCGCGTGCCGGGCTCGTCGGCGTCCTCCGCGGTGAGCGGTGCCGCGATGCTCTCGAGCGACTGGCCCTCGGCCCTGACGCCCAGGAAGGCCGCGACGATGCCGCCGGCGACCATCAGCCCGGCCCCGAGGAAGTAGCCGGGAGCCAGGCCGGTGATGTCGCCGCTGGCGGAGGCGTTGTCGATGAGCTTGCCGAACAGCAGCGGCCCGGTGATGCCACCGACGGCGGTGCCGATCGCGTAGAAGAACGCGATGCACAGGGCCCGCGTCTCCATGGGGAAGACCTCGCTCGCCGTGAGGTACGCCGCGCTGGCGCCGGCCGAGGCGAAGAAGAAGATGATCGCGCCCATCAGGGTCAGCGTGACCGCGCTGACGCTGCCGAGGAAGAAGCCGGTCGCCCCGAGCAGGGCGCCGGAGAGAACGTAGGTCGCCGTGATCATCTTGACCCGGCCGATCGTGTCGAAGAGCCGGCTGAGCAACAGGGCACCCGCGAAGTTGCTGACGGCGAAGATCGCGATGTACCAGCCGGTCTGCTCCACGTCGAGGAACGTGGTGAGGCTGTCGCCGTACGTGAAGAAGAACGCGTTGTAGAGGAACGCCTGGCCCACGAAGAGCGAGAAGCAGAGCACCGTGCGCTTGGGGTACAGCGTGAAGACGGTCTTCGC
>JAOPXF010000512.1 GCA_025965295.1 Nocardioides sp. | reverse complement strand
ACGGTTCCTTCGCTGACCGAGACCCCGGTATCGCCACGACCAGTCTTCAAGATGATGGGCTTGGCGGCTCCGGAGTTGCATGAAGCGAACGACGTCTGGGCCCGCTTAAGGTCCCCGGTCCAGTCGCCGGTTGTTCGTGACACGCAGTTCTGGAAGCCCGTCGGAAAGGATCCCCACGGCGTGTTGTTGTACACGTCGTAGCACGTGTAGGTGGCACGCACGGCCAACTCCGGCTCGAGGTAGAGGCTGGCGCTAGGTCGACGCTTTGCGTGCAACACCCCAGAGCGCTGGAACCCGGACACGGCGCCGATAGTCATGTCGCCTGCTGCCTTGTAACCACCTCCACGGACGCCAACCTCGGTAATCACCGAGCGGGTCGACCGCGAAGACACCCGCCAGATAGTCTTCATATGCTTGACGGCCGCGATCCTCATCACGGCCGGATGAGCGATCTCGGCATCGATGGCCGGACTCCCGGTCTCGATCGGCACTCTTCGTTTCGTCCCAGCCGGACCCGGTCGGGTCGAACCCTCGCGCGCCGCGCGAGCTCTGGTGAAATGGCTACTGATCGCTTCCCGGCGAGCTCCAAGGCCCGTGGAATCGGTTCGGGTGAACCAGGCGCTGTGGCGTGAGTAGCCATGGGCAACCAGATCGAGGTCTATCTGGCCCGCGTGATGTCTGGCGTAGGAGCGGACAGCTCGGTTCTTGCAGACGTCAAGCACGTAGCCACCCTTCGGCCCCGTCCGCGCCGATCCGAGTGGCTTGTTGCTGTTGTGGAGGAACGCGGCGACCCCATAACCCTTGAGTATCGAGCCATCGGGCCCTCGCACCGTACCTGTGAGCCTCACCTGTTGACAGCCTGCGGCTGCCGCCGGGGAAATAGAGAAGTAGATGCCTACGCTCAGAAGTGCCGCCACGATTGCACCCAACGGCACTCCGACGTATCGGCGAGCACTGACCATCCTGAACATCCCGAGACCTCCGCGTCCGACACGAGCCCCTCGTCGCAGCTTTGTGCTGCGGCCGGAGTGGGCGTGCCTATACCCAGCCTGCCCCGGTTCCGGTTCTTCAAACTGAGGCGGCCGACGGTACGCGGGTCAGGTCAGGGCGCGCAGGGCCGCCGCGACCCAGGCCACGGACGCCACCTGAAGGATCATCACCGCCGTCCTGACCCAGCTCGCCCTAGAGCACCGTCCGTCCGGCTTCCGAGTGCACGCCGTGGCCGAGGAGGGCCTCGCTTCCCGCGACATCGCGGCCGCCATCGGCGAGCACCTCGGCCTGCCGACGGCGCCGCCGCCTAGGGTCGAGGGCATGGACGTTCCGCACATCACCCTGGGTGCCGTCAACCTCGAGGCCGAGGACCCAGCCCTGGTGGCGCGGTTCTGGGCTGAGGTCATCGGCAGCACCCCCGCGCCGGGCGGCGACGCGTACTACCTGCCCCCCTCGGGGCCGGGCGGGTTCGCGATGTTCGTCCAGCCCCTCACCGGGCCACGCACGGAGCGGTCGACGATCCACCTCGACCTGACCGTGCCGTGGGGTGATCGCGACGGCGAGGTCGCCCGCATCGTCTCGCTCGGGGCGACCTGGCGCTGGGACGTGCTGGACGAGGTCCCCCACGTGCGGTGGACGACCCTGGCCGACCCCGAGGGCAACCTGTTCTGCGTCGCGGAGCACCCACCCGCGGCTTCGCCAGTGTCCTGACGAATACGGCGGCGGGCAGCCAGGTGTCGCCCTAGCCTGACCTCGTGACTCATCGTTCTCGGGGACCCCTTGCCCTCCTGCTGCTCGTCCTGCTGGTCGGTCTCGTCGGGCCGGTCGGCACCACACAGGCCACCCCCGCCGAGGCGCGGACGACGGTCTCGGACGCCACGGTGCTGCACCGGGTGGTGTGGGACAAGTGGAAACGCGGCCGCAAGGGCATCCACCTGCGCTCGGCGCGAACCGACGGCACCGGCCTGCGCCGCATCTACGACGCGAAGCGGGGCTTCGTGATCCAGTTGACGATGGACCGGGCCGGGCGCCGGGTCGCCTTCGCGCCCTGCTGCCGCAGCGACCGCCCGGCCCTCGTCGTCGTGCCGGTCCGGGGCGGCACGGTGCTCGAGCCGCTCGCCGACCACCCCCGGATCGAGTTCGTGGGCGGCATCGGCTGGTCTCCGGACGGTCGACGACTGGCCTTCGAGGGCACGTCGGGCCACGGCGGCCACCGCGCGACGACCCTGTGGACCATCCGCCCGGACGGTTCCGGACTCACCCGGGTCCTGCGGCTGCCTGAGCCCGAGGAGCCCGATCAGGGCATCATCAACGACGCGCTCGCCTGGACCCCCCAAGGCATCCTCTACTCCGACGGCAAGAACCTGCGCTCCGCCTGGGCTGGGCGCTCACACGTCGTCCTGCGTCGGGTCTTCGAGGTCCGCATCTCCGGTGACGGCAGCACGATCGTGACCGAGCGCTACCGCGGGCCCAGGATGTCGCTCTGGGTCGGCGAGCCGGACGGGTCCGAGCAGCGGCGGCTGCTGGTGCGCGGCGAGCCCGGGGTGGACGACGTCTACAACGACGTCACCCCGAGCTACGACGGCGCCACGCTGCTCGCGTCGTGGTACGGCCCGCCGGACGAGTCAGGCCAGGGTGGGGGCAGCAGGCTAGTCACGTGGCAGACCGGCAAGAGCCCCCGGTCGGGCGCGACGCTGGAGATGACCGGTGACAGCCTGACCGCCACGTGGAACTGACCGGGCTCAGCCGCTGACCGCGTTCGCCCGCGCCAAGGCGGCGTACACAGCAGGCCCCGACTTGCCAACGCCCCCGGGGCCGCGCCTACGTTGGAGCGCATGACTCTGCAGCACCGAGCCCGCCGCCTGACCGTCCTGGGTGGAGCCATCGCCCTCGCGCTCACCCTCGTCCCCGGCGCCACCGTGCAGCCGGCGCTGGCCCACCACGCCGGCCCCGAGCCCGGGCCGGTCAACGCCCAGAGCACGTTCAAGTGGGGCACGCCGCAGTGGCAGGACGAGTTCGAGTACGGCAAGCGCAAGCCCTGGTGGCACGTCACGGGCCACGGCAACGTGCGCCCGCAGTTCGGCATGCTCACCCTCAACACCGCCCGGCACGGCGACACCAGCGCGACCCTCGACCGGGCCGGCCACGCGACCGGCCGGTGGGAGATCCGGCTGCGGTCGCACCGCTACTCGACTAAGGCGGCCGACTTCCAGGTGCGCACCGAGCTCGTCCCGGCCGGGAAGCGGCGCCAGCACTGCGGCGCCCGCAACATCGGCCTGGAGAGGTACCAGCTGGGGCGCCGGACCGCCGGGTTCTATGCCCGGAACACCCCGAACCACGAGTTCGCCGCGCACAAGCGGCTGAACCTCCGCAACGACCGCTGGCACACGTACGGCGTCGAGGTCACCCGCAAGCGCGTCTCCTGGTTCGTCGACGCCCACGTGATTCGCTCCGAGCGCCGCCCGCAGGCGTTCTCCGGGGTGCCGCTCACGGTGCGCTTCACGATGGAGGCCAAGCCCGGGGTGCGGATGAACAAGAGCCGCATGCAGATGGACTGGCTGCGCTACTTCGACCTGCACCGGCCCAACCAGCAGTCCGTCAAGGCGCCGCCCGCGCACCGCAGGACGTACGACCGCGCCTGCTGACCCGACACCACCGTCGCCTGCAGGTCGGTGTCTCCGGGGTGCCGTAGGTTCGGCCGGGTGAGCCGACGATGAGCAAGATGGACGACATGCGCGCCATGCGCGAGGCCCGCTTCGACGGGGAGGAGCCCTCCGACGCCGATGCCGCGGGCGAGCGCCTGTGCGGTCACCGGGCGATCGGCGGGCGCACGTGCACCCGCGAGCACGGCCACGAGGCCAAGAGCCACCGCTACTCCTGAGCCGCCCGCGCCTGAACTCGGAGCACGTCCTCTGGGTCTGGGGCTTCGAGGGTGTGGCCGAGCACGTCGGCCTCGACCATCCCGAGGCCGGCATTGCCGCCACCAGCACCGAGCTGGGTCCGGGCGAGCACGTGGTGCCGGGTCAGGTCAGGTCCGCCGCTCGACCGTGAGGAGGTCGCCGGGCTGGCAGTCGAGCACCTCGCAGATCGCGGTCAGGGTGTTGAAGCGCACGGCCTTTGCCCTGCCGTTCTTGAGGATCGACAAGTTGACGACGGTGATCCCGACCCGGTCGGCGAGCTCGGTGAGCGTGAGGTTGCGGGCGGCGAGCAGCTCATCGAGGTGGACGACGACCGCGTGCTCGGGGAGCTCCGGCGATCGTGGGCTCATATGGTCGCGTCCACCTCCTCCTGCAGCGGCACGGCCGTCCGCAGGATCCGCGAGAACGTGAGCACGCCCAGCGCAACCACGACCAGGGCGTAGGGCAGGTGCGGCGGCGTCAGCTCGTCGTACCAGTGGAGCCCGTGCACGGCCCCGGCCAGGACGACGCCCCGTCCCGCGGCGGCCAGGAACGGGCCGACGACGGTGGCGACGAGCAGGAACCAGCCGAGCTGCCGCGTCCGGGACGCGGTCGGCGCTGTGAAGAGCCCGGCGCGACGGGCGATGCGGATCACACGCCGGATCAGCAGAAGCGACCCGAGCACGAACAGGACCGTCCCGACGGGCTCGACCCGCGCCGCGACCTGCTCCCAGCGGGTCGGGTCGGTGAGGCAGACCTCCCAGCTGGCGGTCCGTGCCTGGGCGTCGCGGTTGCGCCCGACGATGCCCTCCGCGGGCCGTATCCCCGTCCCGGACGAGGAGTACGACGAGACCGTGCCGCCGTCGTTGTCGACGACAGTGCAGGTCGAGTCCGAACCGATGCCCGCGAACGAGACGTTCGTCGACCCGTGCGTCGCGAGCCCGACGCCGGCGACGACGAGGAAGAGCGCCATCAGGAACGCGAACAGCGACAGGAGGACTGTCACGACCGCGTCGACGGGCGCGAGCGGATCGCGCAGAGGCACTCTCGTCATGCCGGACTCCATATCGTTTCTCATTGTATCGAGAAACGATATGTCACGCGCGTAGGGCTGTCGAGCCGCCCGGCCGTGTTCGGCCACGGTGATGTCAGCCGCGTGCAACACTTGGCGCAGCGCATCATCGGCCCGGGGGGGACCTAACGCTGTGAGACTCGCACGCCATGTTGGTCGCGTCACGCTGACGGGCCTGCTGGTGGTCGGCCTGGTGGCCGCCGTCAACATCGCCATCCTCTGCTACCTGGCCTTCTCGCTGGACCGCAACCTTCAGGACGCCACGGACGGCGGACGCGCCGTCCGCCGCGCGCACCTCGCCATGCTCGACCAGGAGACCGGGCTGCGGGCCTTCCTGATCACGGGCGACAGGACGTTCCTCCAGCCCTACCACGACGGCGTCCGCGAGGTCTCCCGCCAGCTCGACGAGGCGCGTGCCGACCTGCGGGACTCGGCCTCCCTCACCCGCCTGATCGACGAGGAGGAGGCACGCATCGCGGCCTGGGACCAGGGCTGGGCGTCGCGCGCTCTCCAGGACGGCAGCGAGATGGCGAGCACGCCGGCGAGACCGGCCAAGGTGCGGTTCGTCGCCGAGGGCAAGGAGCTCTTCGACGACTACCGGGCGAGCCACGAAGCGCTGGAGACCGCGGCGGACGCTCGCCGCGCGATGCTCGAGCAACGGCAGTCGCGGGTCTTCGCGGCCGGCCTCGCGGTCGAGCTCGGGCTGCTCGTCGTCGCCATCCTCGTCGTACGCCGCCAACGGCGTCGACTCCAGGACTCGATCGTCGAGCCGGTCGACTCGCTGCTCGCCACGATCGCCGACATCCGTGACGGCGACCTCGAGGCCCGCAGCCGTGGCGTCGGACCGCAGGAGATGCGCGACATCGGGACCGGCCTGGACGAGATGGCCGACGCGCTCGCCCGGCAGCGACGCCGCACCGAGGAGCGCGAGCGCGAGCTGATCCGGGCACGGATCGACGCCGAGGCCGCCAACGCCGCCAAGTCCGCGTTCCTCTCGACGATGTCCCACGAGATCCGCACCCCCATGAACGCCGTCGTGGGCATGACCGGGCTGCTGCTCGACAGCGACCTCACTCCCGAGCAGCACTCCTTCGCCGAGACCGTGCGCACGTCGGGCGACGCGCTGCTGACGATCATCAACGACGTCCTGGACTACTCGAAGATCGAGTCCGGCGAGCTCGAGCTGGAGCGCTACCCCTTCGTGGTCCGCGACTGCGTCGAGGGCTCCCTCGACCTCGTGGCCGCGCAGGCCGCCGCCCAGGGCCTGGACCTCGCCGTGGAGATCGACCCGGATGTGCCGCCGGTCGTCGAGGGCGACGTGACCCGGCTGCGCCAGGTGCTGGTCAACCTGCTGAGCAACGCCGTCAAGTTCACCGCCGCCGGTGAGGTCGTCATCAGCGTGACGGTCGTGGACGCGACCGACCCCGAGCGCCCGACGCTCGCGTTCGCCGTACGCGACTCGGGAGTCGGCATCCCGGCCGACCGGATGGACCGCCTGTTCCGTTCCTTCAGCCAGGTCGACAGCAGCACCACGCGGGTGTACGGCGGCACGGGGCTCGGACTCGCCATCAGCCTCCGCCTGGCCGAGGCGATGGGGGGCGAGCTTCTGGTCGACAGCGAGGTGGGCCGCGGCTCGACGTTCACCCTCGTCGCCGCGCTGTCGCGTGGGCACGAGGTCGAGGACCGCGTGCGGGTCGCACCCGCCGAGCTGCCCGGGCGGTCGGCGTTGATCGTCGACGACAACGCGACCAACCGCACCATCCTGCGCGGTCAGCTCGAGGCCTGGGGCATGGAGGTCGCCGACTACGGGCATCCCCTGTCGGCACTCGGCGCCCTCCGCGAGGAGCCCCGGGTCTTCGACGTGGCCATCCTCGACATGCACATGCCCGACCTCGACGGCGTGGGGCTCGCCCGCGGCATCCGCCTGCTGCCCGGCTGGGGCGAGGTCCCCCTCGTCCTCCTCACCTCCCTGGGGGAGCGGATCACCGAGGCCGACGAGCTCCCCCTCGTGCAGCTCACGAAGCCGGTCAAGGCGGCCGCCCTCCGGGCCACGGTCGCCCGTGCGCTGGGTGCCCGCGAGCAGCTCTACGCCGCACCGAAGCCGGTCCAGCCGATCCGGCCGCTGCGGATCCTGCTCGCCGAGGACAACACGGTGAACCAGAAGGTCGCCACGTTGATGCTCGAGCGGCTCGGCCAGCGGCCCGTCGTGGTCAGTGACGGCCGCGAGGCGCTGGACGCGGTCACCGCGACCTTCTACGACCTCGTCCTGATGGACGTGCAGATGCCCGTGATGGACGGGCTCGAGGCGACCCGACGGATCCGCGCCGAGCTGCCGCAGGAGCGCCAGCCGCGGATCGTGGCCATGACCGCGGGTGCGCTGCTGGGGGACGTGGAGGCCAGCCTGGCCGCCGGCATGGACGACCACCTGGCCAAGCCGGTGCGTGCCGACGAGTTGGCCGACGCGCTGCGCCGGGTGCAGCCGTCCCGGGCGGTCGCTCCCGCGCCCGCGGAGCCGGTCCCGGCGCCCGACCTGCCGCCGGTGCTGGATCCCACCGCCCTGGACGTGCTCACGTCGTACCTCGACGACGGCGGCCGCACCTTCGCGCGCACCCTCATCGAGGCCTGGCGCGACGACTGCGAGACCCAGCTGGCTCGGCTCGCCGACTCCGTCGCGCTCGGGGATGCGGAGACGGCCGCGCTCGTGGGGCACAGCATGAAGGCGGCCAGCGCGTCCCTCGGCGCGATGAGGCTCTCCCAGAGCGCCTCCGACCTCGAGACGGCGGCGCTCGCCGGAGCCGACGCGGTGCTGCTCGGTGCCCACCTGCAGACCATCCGTGCCGAGGTCGTCGCGGCCAGTGAGGCCCTCGGCGTGCACTGAGCGCGACGCGGTGGTTGAGGAGGTCGCGCAGCGACCGTCTCGAAACCCAGTGAGCCCCTCGGTGGTTGAGCAGCGAGCGCCAGCGAGCGTCGTCGAGACCCGGTGACGTTGTCTGTGGCCCGTACTACCGGGGTGCGTGGTTGCCGTCCGCTTGGGTTACGGGGGCCTGGTTACGGTCGCTTTCCGCCGTACGCCGGGCGTGGGTTGCCCTTCTGTGGATAGGGCCCGATTTCTGTTACCCGGTTGTTATCGCAGGAGCCCTTTGTCCACAGGGTTTCCAGGCCGGACTGTCGGGGGTGCCTGCTGGAC
>JAOPXF010000472.1 GCA_025965295.1 Nocardioides sp. | reverse complement strand
CTCGGTCACCACCGACCACATCAGCCCGGCCGGTGCCATCAAGAAGGACTCGCCCGCGGGCAAGTACCTCGCCGAGCACGGCGTCGAGCAGCGTGACTTCAACTCCTACGGCTCGCGCCGCGGCAACCACGAGGTCATGATCCGCGGCACCTTCGCGAACATCCGGCTGCGCAACCAGCTGGCCCCCGGCACCGAGGGCGGCGTGACGCGTGACTTCACCGCCGGTGGCGAGGTCACGACGGTGTTCGAGGCCTCCGAGCACTACATGGCCGCCGGCACCCCGCTGGTCGTGCTGGCCGGCAAGGAGTACGGCTCCGGCTCGTCGCGCGACTGGGCGGCCAAGGGCACCGCGCTGCTGGGCGTCAAGGCGGTCATCGCCGAGTCCTACGAGCGGATCCACCGCTCGAACCTGATCGGCATGGGCGTGCTGCCGCTGCAGTACCCGCAGGGTGAGAACGCCGAGTCGCTGGGCCTGACCGGCGAGGAGACGTTCTCGGTCACCGGCGTGACCGCGCTCAACGACGGCACGACGCCGCGGACCGTGACGGTCAAGGCCGACGACAAGGAGTTCGAGGCGGTCGTCCGCATCGACACCCCCGGCGAGGCCAACTACTACCGCAACGGCGGGATCATGCAGTACGTCCTGCGGAGCCTGCTCAAGGCCTGAGTCGGTCGTCACGGACCCCGTCGACCGTCCGGTCCCCGTCGTGTCGGCGGGGACCGGACCGCGGGCCATGGCGCTGGTCTGGGGGGCCCTGGGCGGGCTCGGTCTCGCGCTCCTGGTGATCGTGGTGCTGCAGGCGCCGGCGACCCTCGCGCACGCGGTGGGACTGGGCGACGCCTCCACCGCGCGGGTCACGGACCGGACGTTCCGGACGCTCGGCGACTACCACCGGGGCTGCGGCTCCTACTACGACTTCGACGTCGCGTGGGACGACCGGGAGGGCCACTTCACGGTCTGCATCCACTCCGGCGGCCCGCTGGTCCAGCTCGACGTCGGCGACGAGGTCGAGGTGTACAGCGTGCCGTGGTCCTCCGTCGTCCTGGCCGAGGGCGAGCGGTACACGTCGTGGTACCTGCTGCTGGGCTTCGGCTGGTGCGTGGTGGCGGCGTACGCAGTGGTCAACGTGCGCCGCTACCGGCGGCTCTGGCGCGGCACCGCGCGCGGCACCAGGCTGGCCGCCCGGATCGAGAAGCAGGGGCGCAACCTGGTCTCCGTGCGCGTGGACACCGCGCCCTTCGCGGGCCGGCGCCTCGTCCTGCTCCCGGCGTGGACCAGGCTGTCCCTGCGCGCCGGCGACCGGGCCGAGGTCTGGGCGACCCGGCGCTCGCTGTTCCGGAAGCGGCCGCGCGGCCCGTGGGTCGTGGTCTCCGGCGGCAGCACCAGCGTGTTCACCCACGCCTGGTGGCGGTCGTGACGCACACTTGCGCGCATGTCTCGTGACCGCTCCGTCCCGGCCACCGCACTGCTCGTCCTCGTCTGGTGGGTGGCCGTCATGGCCGTCGTGGTCGGCGTGGGCTGGCTGATCACCCACCCCCTCGCAGGCCCGGTGGACGGCTTCGACAACCCGATCAGCCGCTGGTTCGCCGACCAGCGCTCGTCGTCGCTGAACCCGGTCGCCGACGCCGGGACCCTGCTCGGTGAGACCGTGGTCGGGGTGGGGGTCGCGCTCGTGGCCGCGGTCGTGTTCTCGCTCTGGCAGCGGTCCCTGCGTCCGGCGATCTTCCTGGCGCTGACCGAGGCGGCCATCGGGGGGCTCTACTTCGTCGCCACCCACCTCGACCCTCGGGACCGGCCTCCGGTGCGGATCCTCGACGCCGGCCTGGTGCCCGACGCGAGCTTCCCGTCCGGGCACGTGGCGACCGCGACGGTGGCATATGCCGGCGTGGTCGTGCTCGTGCTGACCTACGCGCGGGCGGGCGGCCTCTGGGCGACGCCGCTGCTGCTCTTGCCGGTGTTCGTGCTGCTGGCCCGCCTCTACCAGGGCGCGCACCACCTCACCGACGTGCTGACCAGCGTCGGCTACGCGGCCGTCCTGCTGGTCGTGATGGCGCGGCTGGTGCTGCCCGACCGGGTCAGTAGCGCACGCTGACCGACCCGGCGCCGGGATCGATCCGGACCTCGCCGCCGTGCGGCAGCACCAGCTGTGGGTCGGTGTGCCCGCAGTCGACGTCGAGCACGACCGGGACGTCCGGGCTGTACTCCGCCATCGCGGTGAGCACCGCCTCGTGCTGGGCGTCGACGTACGCCGCGCGGGCGGCGGCGTCGTCGCCCTGGCCGAGGGTGCGTGCCTTGGGCCGCCCCATCAGCAGCGCCGAGAAGCGCTCCAGGAGGCCGCGCTCACCCAGGCACATGAGCAGCTCGCCGACGTACTGGGCGCTCGGCAGCTCCTCGGAGGTCTCGAGGAACAGCACGCACCCGTCGTACGCCGTGTCGTCGAGCAGGTAGCGGTCGGTGCGGAGCTGGAAGTCGACGATCTCGAGGCAGCCGCCCCAGAGCCGGCCCTCGACCAGCTGGCCGCCGCCGTGCCACTGCCACCCGGTGCCGGGCAGCATCTCCGGCTCGGTCCCGAGGTGGGTCGGATCGGACCAGTCGCGGTCCAGGTCGGTGAACGACTCGGCGGGGCGCAGGTCGTACCACCCGCTGCCCAGGAACGCGGCGGCGAAGGACTCCTCGGCGTGCGGGTTCATCGCGCCGCCGCGGCCGAGCGTCGTCATCACGGTCCCGCCGTAGAAGGACACGATCCCGAGGTCGAAGAGGAAGTGGTGCAGGTTGGTGTTGTCGCTGATCCCGAAGAAGGGCTTGGGGTTGGCGCGGAACAGCTCGGGGTCGAGGTGGCGGAGCACCTTGATCTGGTCGCTGCCACCGATGCTGGTCAGGACCGCCGTGATGTCGGGGTCCGCGAACGCCGCGTGCAGGTCGTCGGCGCGTTCGCGCGGGGTGCTGCCCATCTTGCGGGTCGTCGGAAACTCGACCGCGCGCACCTCGTAGCGCTCCTCGAGCCGCCGCAGCCCGAGCTCGAACGGGTGCGGGAAGAGGCCGGGCAGGCCGGCGCCGGGGGAGAGGACGGCGACGCGGTCACCGGGACAGGGCTTCTCGGGATAGCGCATGCCTCGACCGTAGTTCGCGCCGCGTCCGGCGGCGAGCGAGATCGGGTCTGGAAGTATCTCGGCCCGAGACCCCTCCGAACTCCGGTGTCGGTGCGTGTGAGTCAGTGAGCACGCCCCAGGAGGACCGATGACCACGCTCCACGACCGATTGAGCCGCCTGGCCGACGAGGCGCCCGTCGCCCTGCCCGAGCCCGGGCTGTGGCAGCGGGGACGGCGTTACCGGCGTCGCCGGCGCGCCGGGACGCTCGCGATCGTCGGCGCAGCCGTGCTCGCGCTCGGCGTCCTCGCCGGCACCACCTGGCAGCGGTCCTCGGTCGACGGCCCGCAGCCGGCGAACTCCGCACCCGCGCTGCCGGACCGGATCTGGTCCCCGAGCCCGTGGCTGGAGGGCACCGACGACGCCGGCGAGCTCGGTCAGCTCGCGGCGATCATCGACGCCGAGCGGGGGTCCTGGATCGGGAAGTCTCCCGGACTCGTCGGGGTCTCGGCCACGACGGGTGAGTATCGCTTCCTGGACCTGCCCGACGCCGCCCTCGA
>JAOPXF010000459.1 GCA_025965295.1 Nocardioides sp. | reverse complement strand
CGACATCCTGATCCTCAAGGTGATCAAGCGCCTTCTCGACGCGGGCATCTCGCTCCAGCAGATCCGCACCGCGGTGCACCACCTGCGCGAGCGCGGCACCGACGACCTGACCCGCGTGACGCTGATGAGTGACGGCGCCTCGGTCTACGAGTGCACGTCCAACGACGAGGTCATCGACCTGCTCCAGGGCGGCCAGGGCGTCTTCGGCATCGCCATCGGCGGCGTCTGGCGCGAGGTCGAGGGCACCCTCGCCGAGCTGCCCAGCGAGCGCGCCGACGACACCGAGGCCCCCGCCGCCAGCGCTGCCGACGAGCTGTCCGCCCGTCGCCAGGCCCGCAAGATCGGCTGACCGGCTCCACCTAGCCGGCCCCACCTGCTCCACCGGTTCGTCTTCCCCTCGAACCCCGTCCGCGTCGTGGCCGTCCAGGCCGCGGCGCGAACGTGATTTACCCGGGGTCCGTGTAGATTGGCACCGCTGACCATCCCGCGCGGGAGAGTCTTCATGCACCACCGAAGCGCCGAAGGGGCAATTCCTCCCCGGAACCTCTCAGGCACCCGGACCGCGCGGAGCAGGCACCTGTGGAGCTCATCGCTGAGTGACAGAGGGGGAGGGCATCCGACCCGACCCCGTGTCGTACCTCAGGAGCCTCCGTGTCAGACCACCCCTCGCTCGCCGACCTCGATGCCGCGCTGCCGTTCGTCGAGCGTCACATCGGGCTGAGCCCCGCCGCCGTCGCCACCATGCTCGAGCGGCTCGGCTACGACTCGCTCGACGACCTGATGGCGGCCGCCGTACCCGGAGGCATCCGCAGCCCCGAGGCTCTCGACCTCCCGGCGCCGCTGACCGAGGAGGCCACCGCTCGCGAGCTGCGTGAGATCGCCGCGGCCAACCGCCCGGGCGAGGCGATGATCGGGCTCGGGTATCACGCAACCCTGACTCCGCCGGTGATCCGTCGCAACGTCCTCGAGGATCCGAGCTGGTACACCGCCTACACGCCGTACCAACCGGAGATCTCCCAGGGCCGGCTCGAAGCGCTCATCAACTTCCAAACCGTCATCGGCGACCTCACCGGGCTGCCGACTGCCAACGCCTCACTGCTGGACGAGGCGACCGCCGCGGCCGAGGCGATGACGCTCGTGCGACGGGGCAACCGGACCGCCTCGGGACCGTTCGTGGTGGATGCCGACGCGCTACCGCAGACAATCGACGTGGTCCGCACCCGGGCCGAGGCCATGGGCATCGACGTGGTCGTGACCGATCTGAGCGGTGGGCTCCCCGAGGGGGAGCTGTGCGGCGTCCTGGTGCAGTACCCCGGTGCCTCCGGCAGGATCCTCGACCCCCGCGCGCTGATCGCCGAGGCCCACGACCGCAATGCTCTGGCAGTCGTGGCCGCCGATCTCCTGGGCCTCACCCTGCTCGAGGCCCCCGGACAGCTCGGGGCCGATGTGGTGATCGGGTCCTCGCAGCGGTTCGGGGTGCCGTTGTTCTACGGCGGCCCGCACGCCGGCTACATGGCCGTCGCCGCGGGGCTCGAGCGGCACCTGCCCGGCCGCCTGGTCGGCGTCTCGGTCGACGCCGAGGGCCGACCGGCGTACCGCCTCGCCCTGCAGACCCGCGAGCAGCACATCCGCCGTGACAAGGCCACGTCCAACATCTGCACCGCCCAGGTGCTGCTCGCCGTCGTGGCCTCGATGTACGCCGTCTACCACGGCCCGGAGGGGCTCAGGGCGATCGCCACCCGCACCCATCGCTACGCCGCTGTGCTGGCGCGGGCGCTCCGTGACGCCGGCATCGCCCTCGACCACGAGGAGTTCTTCGACACCCTGGCCGTGCGCGTGCCCGGCCGCGCCGCCGACGTGGTCGCCACCGCGCGGACGTACGGCGTCCAGCTGCGGCTCGTCGACGAGGACGTCGTCGGCATCTCCACCTCGGAGACCACCACGCGCTCAACGCTGACCAGCGTGCTCAAGGCCTTCGGCGTCGACACCGGCGGCCCCGGCGTCGACATCGCCGCCCTCGACGAGGCCGCCGGCGACGCCCTGCCCGACGACCTGCGCCGCGCGACGCCGTACCTCACCCACGAGGTCTTCGCCACGCACCACAGCGAGACCGCGATGCTGCGCTACCTGCGCAAGCTGTCGGCGCGCGACTACGCCCTGGACCGCGGCATGATCCCGCTCGGCTCCTGCACGATGAAGCTCAACGCCACCACCGAGATGGAGCCGGTGTCGCTGCCCGGCTTCGCCGACCTGCACCCCTTCGCACCGGCCGAGGACGCCGCCGGCTACCGGCAGCTGGTCGGCCAGCTCGAGGGCTGGCTGGCGGAGGTGACCGGCTACGACCGGGTCTCGATCCAGCCCAACGCAGGCTCGCAGGGCGAGCTGGCCGGCCTGCTCGCGATCCGCGGCTACCACCGCGCCAACGGCCAGGAGGCCCGCAACGTCTGCCTGATCCCGTCGTCCGCGCACGGCACCAATGCCGCGTCCGCCGTGATGGCCGGCATGAAGGTCGTCGTGGTCAAGGCCGCCGACGACGGCGCGGTCGACCTCGACGACCTGCGCCGGCAGTGCGACGAGCATGCCGCCGACCTGGCGGCGATCATGGTGACCTACCCGT
>JAOPXF010000457.1 GCA_025965295.1 Nocardioides sp. | reverse complement strand
AGGACTTCGTCGCGGCCGTGGAGGCGCTGGTGGAGGCCGACGAGCGGTGGGTGCCGACCAACGAGGGCGGGGGCGAGAAGAGCCTCTACCTGCGGCCGTTCATGTTCGGCAGCGAGGCGTTCCTCGGGGTCCGTCCGGCCCAGCACGTCACCTTCATGGTGATCGCGTCCCCCGCAGGCGCCTACTTCAAGGGCGGGGTCAAGCCGGTCACCCTCTGGCTGACCGAGGACTACACCCGCGCCGGTCGCGGCGGCATGGGCGCGGCGAAGACCGGTGGCAACTACGCCAGCTCGCTCGTGGCCCAGCAGGAGGCCACCACCCACGGGTGCGACCAAGTCGTCTTCCTCGACGCGCAGGACGGGACCTACGTCGAGGAGCTCGGCGGCATGAACATGTACTACGTCTTTGACGACGGCCACATCGTCACCCCCGAGACCGGCACGATCCTCGAGGGCATCACCCGCTCCAGCATCATCGAGCTCGCCGGCAAGCTCGGCCACCAGGTGGAGGAGCGCAAGCTCTCCATCGACGAATGGCGCGACGGCGTGACCAGCGGCCGGATCGTCGAGGTCTTCGCCTGCGGCACCGCCGCCGTCGTCACCCCGGTCGGCAGCCTCAAGTGGGACGGCGGGGAGACCCCCGAGGTCCCCGAGGCGGGCGAGGTCACCATGCAGCTGCGCAAGGCGCTCGTCGACATCCAGTACGGCCGCGCCGAGGACACGTTCGGCTGGATGCACCGCATCGTCTGAACGCGGAAAGCCTGTCGCGCGCTGGAAGGTTAGGCTAGCCTTACCTGAGCGTCGCGCACCAGCGTGACGCCCGGCGGAGGAGGGCGCCATCAGCACCGTGCTCGACCCCTCCCCGGGCGCCGCGCCGGCCGCAGCCGCTCCCCGACGCAACCGCGCCGGGTTCCGCGGCGTCGTGGCCGCGGTCGCGCTGCTCGCGATGATCCTGGTCGTCGCCCTCCTGAGCCTCATGTGGGGCGCCCGGGAGATCGCGCCGGGCGACGTCTGGGACGCCCTGGTCGCGCCGGTCGCCGGCAACAACGACCATCTCGTGGTCCGCGACCTGCGCGTCCCGCGCACGCTCATCGGTCTCGTCGGTGGAGCGGCGCTCGGCGCCGCGGGTGCCCTCATGCAGGGCGTCACCCGCAACCCCATCGCCGATCCCGGCCTGCTCGGCATCAACTCCGGTGCCTCGCTGGCCGTCATCGGCGCGATCGCCGGTCTCGGCGTCGGCTCGGTCGCCGGCTACCTCTGGTTCGCCTTCGCCGGCGCGGCGCTCGCCGCGGTCGTGGTGTACGGCGCCGCCTCGCTCGGGTGGGAGGGTGTCACACCGGTGAAGCTCGCCCTCGTCGGGGCGGCGTTCACCGCGACCGCCACGTCGATGATCACCGTCGTGCTGCTGACCGACCGGCGCACGCTCGACGAGTACCGCTTCTGGCAGGTCGGCTCGCTGGCGAACCGTCCCCTCGACGTGCTGACGACCGTGCTGCCCTTCGTCGTGGTCGGACTGGTGATGGCGCTCGCCGCCGGCCGCGTCCTCAACGCGCTCGCCCTGGGTGACGACGTAGCCCGCGGCCTGGGGCAAGACGTCGTCCGCGGGCGGCTGCTCGTCGTGGTCGCGGTCGTCCTGCTCTGCGGCTCCGCGGTCTCGCTGGTCGGCCCGATCGCCTTCGTCGGCCTGGTCGTGCCGCACGTCGCCCGCGCGATCGTGGGTCCCGACTATCGCTGGATCGTGCTGCTGTCGGTGTTGCTCGGTCCGGTCATGCTGCTCCTCGCCGACGTCGTGGGCCGCCTGGTCGCGCGCCCGTCCGAGGTCGAGGCCGGCCTGGTCGTCGCCGTGATCGGTGCCCCGGTGCTCATCGCGCTGGTCCGCCGCTCGAAGGGGATGGCCGCGTGAGCGCGCCCGTCCTCGACCTGGCCGCGGCCCGCCGCGACGTCGCGGCGCAGGGGCTGCGCGCGAACCGTCGCCGGCGCGGGCGTCGCCGTACGCTCGTGACCGTGGTGCTCGCGGCGGCCGCCTGCGCGCTGTCGGTCACCGCGCTGATGCTCGGCGACTACCGGCTCTCGGTCGGGGAGGTCCTCGGCACGCTCGCCGGCGGCGACGAGGCCCCGGCGCGGTTCATCGTCATGGAGCTGCGGCTGCCGCGCCTCGCGCTGGGCGTGCTGGTCGGCGTCGCGTTAGGCCTCGCCGGCGCGCTGTTCCAGTCCGTCCTGCGCAACCCGCTGGCCAGTCCCGACGTCATCGGCATCTCGCAGGGGGCGAGCGCCGGGGCCGTCGCGGCGATGCTGTTCGGTGGCCTCACCGGCGCCTGGGTCTCCCTGTCCGCGCTCGTCGGCGGCGCGGCGGTCGGCCTGCTGCTGTACGCCGCGGCGTGGCGCCAGGGGATGGCCGGCCACCGCTTCGTGCTGTCGGGCATCGGGGTCGCCTACGTCTGCGCCAGCGTCGTCGGCTACCTGCTGACCCGCAGCGACCTTCGGGAGGCGCAGGCGGCGCTGCTGTGGATGACCGGCAGCCTGGCCCAGGCCGACTGGGGCCTCGTCTCGACGCTGGCCCTCGCGCTCGCCGTGCTGGTGCCCGCGGTGCTCCTGGTGGCCCGCGGGCTCGACCTGCTGCTCCTCGGCGACGAGCAGGCCGGCAGCCTGGGCCTGCGCCCCGAGGCCACGCGGACAGCCGTCATCGCCCTCGGCGTCGGCCTGGCGTGCGTCGCCACCGCGGCGGCGGGACCGGTCGCCTTCGTCGCCTTCACCGCGGCGCCCGTGGCGCGCCACCTGCTCGGCGACGGCACGCTCGCCCTCCTGCAGTCGGCGCTGGTCGGGGTGGTGCTCGTGGTCGGCGCGGACATCGTCGCGCAGCACCTGCTGCCGGCAGGCCTCTCGGTCCCGGTCGGCGTCGTCACCGGCGCCGTGGGCGGCCCCTACCTGATCTGGCTCATGGCCAGCGGACGATCGCGCACCACGTGAGAAGGAGAAGTGGCATGACGATGATCGCGGAGCGCCCCGCCTCGACCGCACCGGAGGTTCTCGCGCCCGTGAGCCTCGCCGCGCGCGGCCTGCACCTCGGCTACGACCAGCGCACCGTGGTGCACGGGGTCGACCTGGAGATCCCCGCCGGGCGGATCACCGCCATCGTGGGGGCCAACGGCTGCGGCAAGTCCACGCTCCTGCGCGGTCTGGGACGGATCCTGAAGCCGAGCGCGGGCCACGTCGAGCTGGGTGGCGAGGACATCCAGCAGATGCGACCGCGTGACGTCGCCGCCGTCCTCGGGCTGCTGCCGCAGCAGCCGCTGGCCCCGGAGGGGATCAGCGTCGCCGACCTCGTCGGCCGCGGCCGCCATCCGCACCAGGGCGCGTTCCGCCGGTGGAGCTCCACCGACGCGGACGCGGTCGCCGACGCCCTGGCGCTCACCGACACCCACGAGCTCGCCGGCCGCCGGGTCGAGGAGCTGTCCGGCGGCCAGCGCCAGCGCGTCTGGGTGGCGATGATGCTGGCCCAGGACCCGCGGATCATGCTTCTCGACGAGCCCACGACGTACCTCGACATCGCCCACCAGGTCGACGTCCTGGACCTGCTGGCGGAGCTCAACGAGGCCCGCGGCACCACCGTCGTGATGGTGCTGCACGAGCTCAACCTCGCCGCCCGGTACGCCGACCACCTCGTCGTCATGTCCGAGGGCCGCCTGCTGTGCGAGGGCGCCCCCGGCCAGGTGCTCGACACCGGCTGCGTCGAGCAGGCCTTCGGTCTCCGGGCCCAGGTGGTCCCGGACCCGGTCACCGGCTCCCCGATGGTCGTCCCGGTGGGTCGCCATGTCCGCCCGAATCATGTAAGGTAAGGCTTACCTAATCCACGATCGGGCTCGGCCGGTCCCGCACCCTGAGGAGCGGACGTGTCGTCCCTTCGTCCCCTGCACCGGCCACGCACCAGCGTCTCGTCCCGTCTGGCGCTGCCCCTGGGCGCCCTCCTGCTGTCCCTGCCCCTCGCCGCATGCGGGTCCGAGGACTCCGACGCCGAGGCCGCGGGCAGCGCCGAGGAGACCTTCGAGGCCGTCACGATCGAGCACGCCTTCGGCGAGACCGAGATCGATGAGGCTCCAGAGCGCGTCGTGACCTGGGGCTGGGGAAGCGGCGACGCCGCGATCGCCCTCGGCGTGGTCCCGGTCGCGATGCCCAAGAACTCCTACGGCGCGACGGAGGAGGGCTACATGCCCTGGCAGAAGGAGGCCCTCGACGCGTCCGGTGCCGAGGAGCCCACGCTGCTGACCGAGGCCACCGAGCCGCCGTTCGAGGAGATCGCGGCCGCGGCCCCCGACCTCATCCTCGCGAACTACTCGGGCATCACCGAGGCCGACTACGAGAAGCTCTCGAAGATCGCCGACACGGTGGCCTACCCCGACCAGCCGTGGGCCACCCCGTGGCGCGACGTGATCACCACGGTCGGCGAGGCGCTGGGCAAGGCCGACGAGGCCGAGCAGCTGCTCGAGGACATCGACGGCGAGGTCGCGGCCGCGGCCGAGGCGCACCCGGAGTTCGAGGGCAGGACGATCGCGGCGGTCGCCATCGACCCCAGCGCGTTCTACGTCTACCGGGCCGCCGACCCGCGCGTGCAGTTCCTCGAGGACCTCGGGTTCACCCTCGCGCCGAGCGTCGGCGAGCTCGACACGGAGGAGACGACGTTCTACTACACGATCAGCACCGAGGAGGTCGACAAGCTGACCTCCGACGTCCTCCTCTCGTACGCCGCAGACGAGGCGACAGTGGAGAAGATCGCCCGGGACCCGGCCATGCAGGCCATGCAGCAGTTCCGGGACGGCACCGTCGCCTCGGTCGTCGGGGAGTCCTACGTCTCCTCGGTCTCGCCGCCGACCGCCCTGTCGCTGACCTGGGGTCTCGACACCTTCGTGGAGTCCCTGGTCCCCGCGGTCGAGGCCGCAGGCTGAGCCTGCGACCACCCCCGGCGACACCGGCGGCCCGCGCGGCCGTCCCTCGTTCCAGCCCCTCGCGCGAGTAGCCTCGGTCCGTGACGACGCAGCCGCGCCCGCAGTCGCCGACGGGGATGACCGTGGGCGGCTACACGCTGCTGACCCGGATCGGCGAGGGCGGCATGGGCGTCGTCCACCTGGCCCGCAGGCCGGGCGGCGACCGTGTCGCCCTCAAGGTTCTGCGCCCGCACATCGTCGGCGACGACGAGGCCCGGGCCCGCCTGGCCCGGGAGGTCAGCTCGCTGAGGCGGGTGCGCAGCCGCTGGGTCGCCGAGATCGTCGACGCGGATCCCTGGGGGGATGTGCCGTACGTCGCCACCCGCTACGTGCCCGGCCTCTCGCTGCACGACCACGTCGTCGAGGAGGGGCCGATCCGCGGCGACGACCTCACCTGGTTCGCGGCAGGGTTGGCGGAGGGCATCGCCTCCGTGCACGTCGTCGGCGTCCTGCACCGCGACGTGAAGCCGTCGAACGTGCTGATGGAGGGCCGCACGCCGATCCTCATCGACTTCGGCCTGGCCCGCGTGGCCGACGACCCCAAGCTCACCCACACCGGGTGGCTGCTCGGCACGCCCGGCTACCTCGCGCCCGAGATCCTCCACGGCGAGGACGCCACCGCCGCGTCGGACGTGCACTCCTGGGCGGCCACGGTCGCCTACGCCGCCACCGGGCGCGCGCCGTTCGGCCGCGGGCCGTCGATGGCGATCATGGACCGGGTCCGCCGCGGCGAGCACGCGCTCGACGGCATCGACGGCGACCTGCGCGGCGTGATCGCGGCAGCGCTCGATCCCGACCCCGCGAGGCGGCCGACCCTCGAGC
>JAOPXF010000396.1 GCA_025965295.1 Nocardioides sp. | reverse complement strand
TTCACGTCGGGGTGGGTCAGGAGCGCGTCGACGGCCTCCTTGTCGCCGTTGACGACGTTCATCACGCCGTCGGGCAGCCCGGCCTCCTTCCACAGCGCGGCCACGGCGATGGTGGCGCTCGGGTCCTTCTCGCTGGGCTTGAGCACGACGGCGTTGCCGCACGCGATCGCCACCGGCACGAACCAGAGCGGCACCATCGCCGGGAAGTTGAACGGCGAGATCACCGCGACCACCCCCAGCGGCTGCCGGATCGAGTAGACGTCGACCCCCGTCGACACCCCGTCGCTGAACGAGCCCTTGAGCAGGTGCGGGGCACCGCACGCGAACTCCGCGACCTCGAGTCCGCGCTGCACCTCGCCGAGCGCGTCGTCGAGGACCTTGCCGTGCTCGGCGGTGATCGCCGCGGCGACCTCCTCGCGGCGGCGGTGCAGCCCCTCGCGGAACGCGAACAGCACGGCCGTACGCCGCGCCAGCGACGCCGCGGCCCACTCGCGCCCGGCGGCGACGGCGTCGCCCACGACGGCGTCGACGTCATCACCGGAAGCGAAGCAGACCTGCCCGGTGACGCGCCCCGTCGCCGGGTCGTGGACGTCGCCGTACCGCTCGCCGCTCCCGGACCAGCGGGCACCGGCCCGCCAGTGCTGGATCGTGGTCGCCCCGGTCATGCGAGGGCCCGCGCCCGGCGGCGGTTGTTCAGCTCGCCACCGACCACGATCACGATCGAGACCAGGAACATCAGGGTGCCGACGACGTTGACGGCCATCGGGACCCCCTTGCCCTCGACCCCCCAGACGTACATGGGGAACGTCGTGGTCTGCCCGGCGTTGAGGTTCGTGACGATGAAGTCGTCGAAGGACAGCGAGAAGCTGAGCAGCGCGGCGCCCAGGATGCCCGGGAAGACGAGGGGGAAGGTCACCCGCCAGAACGTCTCCGTCGGCGTGGCGTAGAGGTCCATCGCCGCCTGCTCGAGGGTGTCGTCCATGCCGGCCAGGCGGGCCCGCACGGTCACGACCACGAACGACAGGCAGAACATGATGTGCGCGACCAGGATCGTCCAGAAGCCGAGCTGGCCCGCGAAGCCCGCCGAGACGAACAGGGCCAGCAGGGAGGAGCCCATCACGATCTCGGGCGAGGCCATCGGCAGGAAGATCAGCAGGTTGGTCGACGACCGGCCGACGAAGTCGTGCCGCACCAGCGCGAATGCCGCGAGGGTCCCGAGCACCGTCGCGCCCAGGGTGGCGAGCAGGCCGATCTGGATGCTGACCCCCAGGGACTCGCACATGCCCTCGGCACCGATGCAGGGGTGCGCCCAGTTGTCGAGGGTGAACCGGTCGAACGCGTAGACGTTGCGGCTGGGCGGGATGTTGAAGCTCATCGCCACCACGATCGCGATCGGGACGAACGTGTAGACGAGCACGACGAGGCCGAGGATCAGCACGATCCGCTCGCGCAGCCAGCGCCCGATCACAGCAGCTCCTCCGTGCCGGCCCGCCGCACGTAGACCAGCACGATCGCGACGATGATGGCCATCAGCACGACCGACAGCGCGGCGGCGGCGGGGTAGTTGTTGGCGTCGGTGAACTGCGACTCGATGACGTTGCCGATCATCCGCTGGTTGGGGCTGCCCAGCAGCTTGACGTTGATGAAGTCGCCGGCCGCCGGGATGAACGTCAGCAGGGTGCCGGAGACCACGCCCGGGAGCGAGAGCGGCCAGGTCACCTTGAAGAAGCCGACGAACGGGTTGGCGTAGAGGTCACCCGAGGCCTCGATCAGCAGGTGGTCGATCTTGTCGAGGCTCGCGTAGAGCGGCAGCACCATGTACGGCAGGAAGTTGTAGGTCAGGCCGGCGATCACCGCCACGGGCGTGGCCAGCAGCCGGCCGTCCGCGCCGAGCAGGTGCGCGGCCTGCAGCGTGTTCACCACGAACCCGTCGTCGGCCAGGATCAGCTTCCACGAGAGGGTACGGATCAGGAAGCTCGTGAAGAACGGCGCGACCACCAGCACCAGCATCAGGTTCTTCCAGCGGCCCGCCTTGAACGCGATCGCGTAGGCGAGGACGTAGCCGAGCACCAGGCAGAGCAGCGTCGCGACCGCGCCGTAGACGAGCGAGCGGACCAGCTCGGGCCAGTAGGCGTGGACCACCTCGGAGTAGTTGCCCCACGCCCAGGCCATCCGGTAGCCGCGGAAGTCGGAGCCGCCCGGGTCGTAGAGGCTCGTGGCCATCAGCGAGTAGAACGGGATGACGAAGAACACCCCGAGCCACAGCAGTGCGGGCAGCAGCAGGAGATAGCCCACGCGCCCGCGCCTGCGGACCGTCTCGCTCACTCCTCGGCCCCCTGCTGGGCGCCCGCGGAGGCGTCCTGGTGGTGGTCGAGCAGGAAGGCGTACTCGGGGCGCCAGGACAGCTCGACCCGGTCGCCGTGGCGGAAGAGCCGCCGGCGGCCGGTGTTCTGCTCGAAGACCTGGAGCTCCTGGCCCCACGGCATCCGGACGAGGTACTGGGTGCTGACGCCGTAGAAGCTGACGTCGGTGACCACCCCGCCGGGGATGGTGTTGCCCGGCGCGTCCAGCGCCTCGCCCTCGTCGCCGATCAGCACCTTCTCGGGCCGGATCCCCACCCACCCCAGCTCGCCGTCCGCGTGCGCCCGCGCGGCCGGCACGGACACGTCGATGCCGTGCATGTCCACGGTGACGACGTCGGCCGCGCGGCTGCGGACCCGGCCCTCGATCAGGTTCGACTGGCCCAGGAAGTTGGCCACGAACGTCGACTCGGGGTTCTCGTAGAGCTGGTCGGGCGCGCCGAGCTGCTCGATCACGCCCTTGTTCATCACCGCCACGGTGTCGGCCATCGTCATGGCCTCCTCCTGGTCGTGGGTGACGTGCACGAAGGTCAGGCCGACCTCGGTCTGGATCCGCTTGAGCTCGAGCTGCATCGCGCGGCGGAGCTTGAGGTCGAGGGCGCCCAGGGGCTCGTCGAGCAGCAGCACCTCGGGCTTGTTGATCAATGCCCGGGCCAGGGCGACGCGCTGCTGCTGGCCACCCGAGAGCTGCGCCGGCTTCTTGCGCGCCTGGCTGGTCAGCTCGACCAGCTCCAGCATCTCGTTCACCGGCCCCTTGACGTCGCGCTGCCGGCGGCGGCGCAGCCCGAAGGCGACGTTCTCGAAGACGTCGAGGTGCGGGAAGAGCGCGTAGCTCTGGAAGACCGTGTTGACCGGGCGGCGGTAGGGCCGGTCGTGCGTGATGTCCTGCCCCGCCAGCGTGATCGTGCCGGAGGTGGGCGTCTCGAGGCCGGCCACCATCCGCAGCGTCGTGGTCTTGCCGCAGCCCGAGGGGCCGAGCAGCGCGAAGAACGACCCGCGGGGCACGTCGAGGTCGAGGTCGTCGACGGCGGTGAACGTCGCGAAGTCCTTCGTGACGCCGCGCAGGCGGAGCCCGTCGAACTCCTCGCCGGTCTCGGCGGTCGCCTCGACGGTGTCAGCCACCTGAGACATCGGACCACTCTCCTTCGTACTGGATCTGCTGGCGGTCGTCGAGCGGCATGAAGTCGAAGGTCACCGAGAGCGTCTCGTCGTCGGGGAAGATCAGCGCGTTGTCGACCAGCGACGGGTCGATCTTCTCCATCGCCTGCTGGGCGCCCTCGACCGGACAGATGTAGTTGACCCAGGCCGCCAGCTTCGCCGCGACCTCCGGGTCGTAGTAGTAGTCGATCCACTTCTCGGCGTTCGCCTGGTGCGTCGCCCCGTTGGGGACGAGCATGTTGTCGCTCCACAGCGACAGTCCCTCCTCCGGCGTCACGAACTTGATGTTGGGATTCGCGAACTGGAGCTGGATCACGTCGCCGGACCAGGCCTCGCAGGCCACGATGTTCCCCGCCGCCAGGTCCTGGGTGTAGTTGTTGCCGGTGAAGGAGCGGATCTGGCCCGAGGACACCGCCCCGCGGAGCCGATCGAGCGCGTTGGCCCACTCGTCCTCGGTGAAGTTGCTCGGGTCGGCGCCGACCACCTTGAGCATGAAGCCCATCGTGTCCCGCATCTCCGAGAGCAGGGTGACCCGGCCCTTGTAGTCGGGGTTGTCGAGCAGGTCGGTGAAGCTCTTGACCTCGCCGATCTTGGAGGCGTTGTAGGCGATGCCGGTCAGGCCGCTCTGCCACGGCGCGTGGTACTGCAGCTGGGGGTCCCACTGCTTGCCCTGGAGCGGCTTGATGAGGTTCTGGCGGAGGTTGGGGACCCGGTCGGCGGTGAGCGGCTGGACCCAGCCGAGGCTGATCATCCGCGCCGCCATCCAGTCGGTGAGGACCATCATGTCGATCTCGATCGCCTGGCAGCTGCCGAGCTGGTTCTTGACGGAGCCGTAGAACTCGGAGTTGTCGTTGATGTCGTCGTTGTAGTCGACGCGGATCCCGGTCTGGTCCTGGAAGACGGAGAAGGTGGACGTCGGCTTCTTCATGGGGTCGATGTAGCCGGGCCAGTTGGAGATCACCAGCTCCTTCTGGCTGGCCGACAGGTCGCGCGCGCGGCAGTCGAGCGGGTTCTGCTGGGCGCCGGGCACGTCGAAGAACGGCAGGTCGAGCGCGGCGAGGCTGCCGAGTCCGAACGCCGCCGCACCGGCCCCCTTGAGTAGGCCGCGGCGGGACAGTCCCGCGGCTCCGGGCAGGCGTCCACGCACCATTCGGCTCCTCCGAGCGATCGGTCTCGATGGCTCGGATCGTGCCACGCATGGGGGCTCTCGACAAGCGATACCGTCGATCCGAAACCTCTACGCAACGAAATCGCTTGTCCCGACGATCTGGCCGAAACCTTTGACCCACCGGCCCACCCCTGAAACCATGCGCCCATGACTCGGAAGCCCGACCGACCCGCCGTCCAGCTCGACGAGGTCTCCAAAGCCATCATCGAGCAGCTCCAGCAGGACGGCCGCCGCTCGTACGCCGCCATCGGCAAGGTGGTCGGCCTCTCCGAGGCCGCGGTGCGCCAGCGGGTCCAGCGGCTGATCGACGGCGGGGTGATGCAGGTGGTCGCCGTGACCGACCCCCTCGAGCTCGGCTTCGCGCGCCAGGCCATGGTCGGCATCCGGGTGACCGGGTCGCTCGAGCCGGTCGCCGACGCCCTCGCCGCCCTCGACGAGGTCGACTATGTGGTCGTCACCGCGGGCTCCTACGACATCCTCGCCGAGGTCGTCTGCGCGACCGACGAGCACCTCCTCGAGCTGATCTCCGACCGGATCCGGGCGATCCAGGGCGTGGCGGCGACCGAGACCTTCATGTACCTCAGCCTCCGCAAGCAGACCTACTCGTGGGGCGTCCGCTGAGCCGCGGGACCAACCCCGCGCGGCTCTCGCTCTGGCACGACACCGCCGACACCGACTGGACCCCGCGGGCTGCCCTCGCCGGCGACCTGGACGTGGACGTCGCCGTCGTGGGCGCGGGCTACACCGGGCTCTGGACGGCGTACTACCTCGC
>JAOPXF010000366.1 GCA_025965295.1 Nocardioides sp. | reverse complement strand
GGGTCGTCGTACACCGTCGGCAAGGAGCTGGTGAAGGACGTGTACGGCGCTCGCGCGCCGTCGTTCGTCGGCTACTCGTTCGTCGGCGTGGCCGGGATGGCCAAGATGTCGTCGTCCAGGGGCGGGGTGCCCACGGCGGCCGACGCCCTCAAGATCCTCGAGGCGCCGATCCTGCGCTGGCTCTACGTCCGCCGCCAGCCGCGGCAGGCGTTCACGATCGACTTCGGTCCGGAGGTCGTCCGGCTCTACGACGAGTGGGACGCGCTGGGCCGCAAGGCCGCCGACCCGGCCAAGCGCGACGCGCAGGTGCTGGCCTACGAGCGCGCGTCGTCGACGTCGACCGCGGGACGGTTGCCGACGCCCCGCGTGGTCGTGCCGTTCCGCGTGCTGTCGTCGGTCGCCGACGTCACCGCCGGGAGCGCGGAGCAGATCAGCCGGATCGTCTCGCATGTCGGCCACGAGCACGACTCCGTCGACGACCTCGAGCCCCGGCTCGACAAGGCGATCACGTGGACGGCCGAGTTCGTGCCGCCCGAGGAACGCACCACGGTGCGCTCGGCTCCCGACGTGGCCCGGCTCGCGGCGCTGGACGAGGACGAGGAGCTGTGGCTCGCCCAGCTGCTCGACCGGTTGCCCGACGAGCTCGATCTCGAGCCGGTGACGGCACTCATCTACGGCGTGCCGAAGCTGGCGCGCGGCCTGGGCCTCGACGACGCCCCGACCGAGCAGGTCAAGCAGGACCAGAAGGCGTTCTTCCGGCTCCTCTACAACCTGCTCGTCGACGCCGACCGTGGTCCGCGCCTGCCCACCCTCTTCGTCGCCCTCGGGGCCGAGAAGGTGCGCGAGCTGCTCACGCCCCCGCGCTGAGCCGCGCCGTCACTTGTAACGCGCAGTTATCGGATCTAGGGACCCGTTACAACGGGTCCCTAGATCCGATAAAGGAGCGTTACAAGCGCGAGAGTCAGCCGAGCAGGGCGTCGTACGCCGCAGGGCTGGAGTCGCGGAGGAACTCCGAGCAGCGCTCCCACTCGGGGGTCTCGCCGATGGCGCGGGCGGACAGGGCGAGGAGCGCGAGGCAGCGCAGGAAGCCGCGGTTGGGCTCGTGCTCCCACGGGACCGGGCCGTGTCCCTTCCAGCCGTTGCGGCGCAGCATGTCGAGGCTGCGGTGGTAGCCGACCCGCGAGTAGGCGTAGACGGTCACGTCGTCGGCACCGTCGTCGCGCGCCTGCTCGGCCAGCGCGGCCCAGGCGAACGGCGAGGCCGGGGAGCGTCGTACGACGTCCGCCGGTGCGGCGCCGCCGTCGAGCTCGGCGGCGCAGGGGTCCACCGGCAGGTGGGTGGGGGGAGGTCCGGCCATCAGGTCGACGTGGGTCATGGGATGCATTGTCCACGGTCAGGTGTTGACTACCTGCATGACCCACGCCCCCGCCACCCCGGCGCCCACGACGGAGGAGAAGGACCCATGGCCCGCGCTCTTCGCGCTCTGCCTGGGCTTCTTCATGATCCTTGTCGACTCGACGATCGTCTCGGTGGCGACACCGGCCATCATCGAGGACCTGCAGACCGACGTGAACAACGTCGTCTGGGTGACCAGCGCCTACCTCCTCGCCTATGCCGTGCCCGTGCTGATCACCGGCCGGCTCGGTGACCGGTTCGGCCCGAAGCGGCTCTACCTCGCCGGCCTGACCGTCTTCACGCTGGCCTCCCTGTGGTGCGGGCTCACCAACTCCATCGAGGGTCTGATCGTGGCCCGGGTCGTGCAGGGCTTCGGCGCCTCGATGATCACCCCGCAGACGATGGCGATCATCACGCGCATCTTCCCGGCCGCGCGGCGGGGCGCCGCGATGGCACTCTGGGGCGCCACCGCCGGTGTCGCCACCCTGGTCGGCCCGATCCTGGGCGGGGTGCTGGTCGACGGGCTCGGCTGGGAGTGGATCTTCTTCATCAACGTGCCGGTCGGCCTGATCGGGTTCGCGCTCGCCTGGCGGCTGGTCCCGACGCTCCAGACCAACACGCACAGCTTCGACTGGCTCGGCGTCGCGCTCAGCGGCGTCGGCATGTTCCTGCTGGTGTTCGGCATCCAGGAGGGCCACCAGTTCCACTGGAACACCTGGGTCTGGCTCTCGATCGGGGTCGGGCTGCTGGTGCTGACGCTGTTCATCCTGTGGCAGAGCCGCAACCCGCGCGAGCCGCTGGTGCCGCTGCCGCTGTTCGCCGACCGCAACTTCTCCCTGTCCAACGTGGCGATCTCCGCGATGGGCTTCGCGATCACCGCGATGGCGATCCCGATCATGATCTGGGCGCAGGTCGTCCGCGGCTGGAGCCCGACCCAGTCGGCCCTGCTGCTGGTCCCGATGGCGCTGATGACGATCGTGCTCGCGCGCTTCGTCGGCCGGCTCACCGACAGCGTCCACCCGCGGCTGCTCACCAGCTTCGGCTTCACCGCCATCATCGCGTCACTGCTCTGGCTCGCCGCGGTGATGACGCCCGGCTCCGCCGTCTGGCAGATCCTGCTGCCGATGGTGCTGCTCGGCATCGGCAACGCCTTCGTCTGGGCACCCAACAGCGCGACCGCGACCCGCAACCTGCCGATCCAGCAGGCCGGTGCCGGTGCCGGCATCTACAACGCGACCCGGCAGGTGGGCGCCGTGCTGGGCTCGGCGGCCATCGCCGTGCTGATGGACTCCCGGCTGGCCGCCGAGGGACTTCCCTCGTTCAGTGGCGAGGGTGGCGGCTCCGGGGCGCTCCCGCCCGCGGTCGCCGGCAGCTTCAGCGATGCTATGGCGCAGGCGATGCTGCTGCCGCCCGCGATCCTCGTCCTCGGCCTGGTCGCGGTGCTGTTCTTCGAGCGACCCCGCCATGCCGGCTACGGCGCGGCGGCTCCCGCCCCGGCGGTCGCCGAGACCGCCTGACCCGGGCGCCCCGCGGGACGGATCAGCCGATCGACTTTCCGGCCGACCGGAGGTTCTCGCACGCCTCGACGACCCGGGCGGCCATCCCGGCCTCGCCGGCCTTGCCCCAGGCGCGCGGGTCGTAGGCCTTCTTGTTGCCGACCTCGCCGTCGACCTTCAGGACGCCGTCGTAGTTCTGGAACATGTGGCCCGCGACGGGACGCGTGAAGGCGTACTGGGTGTCGGTGTCGACGTTCATCTTGACCACACCGAAGTCGACGGCGGCCGCGATCTCCTCCGCGGTGGAGCCGGAGCCGCCGTGGAAGACCAGGTCGAACGGGCGCGCGTCGGCGCCGAGCCCGAGCTGCGCCGCGGCCGCCTCCTGGGCGGCCTTGAGGATCTCGGGGCGCAGCTTGACGTTGCCGGGCTTGTAGACGCCGTGGACGTTGCCGAAGGTCAGCGCGGTCAGGTAGCGACCGTTCTCGCCGGCACCGAGTGCGGCGATCGTCGCCAGCGCGTCCTCGGGCGTGGAGTAGAGCTTGTCGTCGATCGCACCCTCGACGCCGTCCTCCTCGCCGCCGACCACACCGATCTCGACCTCGAGCACGATGTGGGCGGCCGCGCACTTCGCGAGCAGCTCGCGTGCGATCTCGAGGTTCTCGTCGAGCGGCACCGCCGAGCCGTCCCACATGTGCGACTGGAAGAGGGGCGCCTCGCCGCGCGCGACCCGCTCGACGGAGATGTCGAGCAGGGGGCGCACGAAGCCGTCCAGCTTGTCCTTGGGGCAGTGGTCGGTGTGCAGCGCGATGTTGACCGGGTAGCCCTTGGCGACCTCGGCGGCGTACGCCGCGAAGGCGACCGAGCCGGTCACCATGTTCTTGACGGAGGGACCCGAGAGGTACTCCGCGCCGCCGGTCGACACCTGGACGATGCCGTCGGAGCCGGCGTCGGCGAAGCCCTTGAGGGCGGCGTTGAGGGTCTGCGAGGACGACACGTTGATGGCCGGGAACGCGAACGCGTTCTTCTTGGCCTCGTCGAGCATCTGGGCGTAGATCTCGGGGGTGGCGATGGGCATCTGGGACTCCTCGGGAGACGTCGTACGGCGCCTTCCACCCTAGTGGTTACCCGCGGGTGGGCCGAGGGCAGTCGTAACCTCGGACGATGACCCACGACGCACTCGCCGGCAGCTACGTCGCCCTGGTCGGACCCGCCGACGGAGCCCGTGACCTCGACCTCGCGCGGGCCACGGAGGTGGCCAGCCGGGTCGCCGCCCTGGGCGCGGTGGTGCTGACCGGGGGCCACCACGGCGTCATGCGGGCGGGCGCGCAGGGCGCGGCGGAGGCGGGCGGCGTCTCCATCGGGCTGCTGCCCGGTCTCGACCGCGCCGAGGGGGCCCCGGAGCACACCTTCCTGCTGCCGACCGGGCTCGGCGAGCTCCGCAACGGGCTGCTCGTGCGCTCCGCCGACGCCGTCGTCGCGGTCGGCTGCAGCTGGGGCACGCTCAGCGAGATCGCGCTGGCGCGCCGGACCGGGGTGCCCCTCGTCCTGCTCGACCCGTGGGACCTCCCGGCCGACGCCGGTGTCGTGGTGGAGACCGCCGAGGCCGCGGTGCGGGCGCTGGTCACCCTGCTCAGCTCGTGACGCTCGGCTGACAACCGATCCTCTCGGCACTCCGTATCCCCGTCTGAGAGGCTGGATCGACGGAGGGCGGGGCGATGTCGTTGTCGCACGAGGAGCTGGAGCGGTCCTTCGGCGATGGGTCCGGCGCAGCGGCCGCTCGAGGAGCGGCTGGTGGCCGGGCGGCGGGCGTTGCGACGCCGGCGCCTGGGTTCGGCGGCGGCGGCGCTCGCGGTCGTTGCGACCTTCGGCATGACGTACGCCGTGGCCGAGCCGGGTGGCAACGCCGCGCGGCCCGGCCAGGTGGCGACGGACCCGACACCCTCCCCCTCGCCCACCCGGGACGAAGCGCCCGAAAGCACCGCGTGGCACAAGGGCGAAGCCGTCCGCTACTCAGTTGACGGCGAGCTCGAGGTGCGCCCGGGCGTGGTGGTGCACGAGCGGATCGAGAACCCCTACGACTACGACCCGCCGAAGCGGTCCGACGCGCTGGACCTCACGTTCGAGGGGCACCGGACCTGGGCGATCGTCGAGCTCACGAACGGGAAGCTCTCCTCGAGCCTGACGCAGCCCAGCAACGGTTGGGCGAGCTTCGCGGACTACGTCGCCGACCAGGTGGCGTCCGGCTCCGCGGGCAGTGGCTGGCCGGACACGCTCCGCCTGACCGACCAGGGCACGGTCGTGGCCAGGGCGGGCAGCGAGATCCTCCAGCGCACCGACGACCCGAAGCTCGGCGACTCCTTCGCCCCGCCCGGCACCCCGACCGGGGCCGCCGTCGTGCGGGCCGCCGAGGACGGCGTGGGGTACTTCGTGGTCTGGCGGGTCATCCAGGGCGAGCTGGATGTGATCACGACCCCGCCGAAC
>JAOPXF010000345.1 GCA_025965295.1 Nocardioides sp. | reverse complement strand
GTCAGGCCGTCTGCGCCTTCGTGATGCTCCGCGAGAGCGCCGGCGACGGCGGCGCCGACATCATCTCCGAGCTGCGCCAGCACGTGCGCAAGGAGATCGGCCCGATCGCGACCCCCCGCCAGATCATGGTGGTGGCCGAGCTGCCCAAGACACGCTCCGGCAAGATCATGCGCCGCCTGCTGCGCGACGTCGCCGAGCACCGCGAGGTCGGCGACGTCACCACCCTCGCCGACTCCTCGGTGATGAACCTGATCGAGTCGGGCCTCTCCTCCGAGAAGGCCGACGACTAGTTGAGTGGGGCCTGAGCGGCCGTTGAGTTGGGCTTGCGCGGCACATACGTGCCGCGCAAGCCCAAACTCAACTCGACTAGGGTGGATGCCGGTGCGCCGGGAAGTCTGGTCGGCATGATGTCGTCGACCGCGAAGGAACCCCGTGGACTCCCCCCGCCAGCCCGCCACCGATCCGCCCACGCGCCGCCTCTTCGAGCGCGGCTCGTTCCTGGAGAACTCCCGCGTCGCCGCGATCCTGCGCGCCGAGACCACCGGCGGCCTGCTCCTCATCCTGGGGGCCGCAGCGGCGATCGTCTGGGCCAACACGCGCTGGTCGGGCGGGTACGACGCCCTGCGCGACTGGCGGGTCGGGCCGGCCGTGCTGCACCTCGACCTGTCGCTCGGCACCTGGGCGGCCGACGGGCTGCTGGCGATCTTCTTCTTCGTCGCCGGCCTCGAGCTCAAGCGGGAGTTCGTCGCCGGTGACCTGCGCGACCCGCGGCGCGCGGCGCTGCCGGTGGTGGCGGCGGTGGGCGGCATGGTGGCGCCGGCGCTCGTCTACCTGGCCTGGAACCTGGGTGCCGACGGGGCACTGACCGGCTGGGCGATCCCGACGGCGACCGACATCGCCTTCGCGGTGGCGATCCTCGCCGTGATCAGCACCCACCTGCCCGCCGGCCTGCGGACCTTCCTGCTGACCCTCGCCGTCGTCGACGACCTGCTGGCGATCACGATCATCGCGATCTTCTACACCGACCGCCTGGACCTCGTCTTCCTCGGCCTCGCGCTGGTGCCCGTCGCGATCTTCGCGGTGCTCGTGCAACGTCGGATCTGGTCGGGATGGCTCCTGGTCCCCCTTGCCCTGGTGGCCTGGGCACTCGTCCACGAGTCCGGCGTGCACGCGACCGTGGCTGGCGTCCTGCTGGGCTTCACCGTGCCCGTCGTCCGCTCGGACGGCGAGGCCGGGCCGGGCCTGGCCGAGCACCTCGAGCACGTCGTGCGGCCGATCTCGGCGGGCTTCGCCGTACCTGTCTTCGCGTTCTTCGCGGCCGGGGTGACCATCGGCGGCCTCTCCGGGCTGGTCGACTCGCTGCGCGACCCGGTGGCGCTGGGGATCGTCGCCGGTCTCGTGGTCGGCAAGACCGTCGGGATCGCCGGGTCGACCTGGCTGCTGGCGACGTTCACGCGGGCCGAGCTCGACGACGACCTGTCGTGGATGGACGTGATCGGGATGGCGATGCTCGCCGGCATCGGCTTCACGGTGTCGCTGCTGATCGGCGAGCTCGCCTTCGGCGCCGGCAGCGCCCACGACGACCACGTCAAGGTGGCGGTGCTGGTGGGCTCACTGGTCGCCACCACGCTCGCCACCGTCGTCCTGCGGGCCCGCAACCGGGTCTACCGCAGGATCTGCGAGCTCGAGGAGCGCGACGACGACGCCGACGGAGTGCCCGACGTCTACCAGCGCGACGGGCAGGGCGACCAGCAGCGCGACGGGCAGGGCGGTCGGGGCCCGACCTGAGCGCGCCGACCAGGGTGGTCGTTCTGTAGGGTCGGAGCCAACGCCCGACCACCGCGCAGCAGGGGGAACACATGGCCACCGAACCGGTCCTCGACACCGATCCGACCATCGGCCGTCTGGTCACCGACGCCAGCCGCGACATCTCGACGCTCATCTCCAAGGAGATCGAGCTCGCCAAGTCCGAGCTCAAGGTCAGCGTCAAGGCGGGTGGGATCGGCATCGGCCTGTTCGCGGGCGCCGGCTTCCTCGCGGTCCTGGCCGTGATCATGCTTTCGGTGGCGATCGCGTACTTCATCAACTGGAACGGCGACGGCCTCGCGCTGCACTGGGCGTTCCTGATCGTCTTCGGCTTCTACCTGCTGCTCGCCGGGCTGCTCGTCTTCTTCGGCATCCGCAAGATCAAGCAGGTTCGGGCCCCCGAGGGTGCGATCCGCCAGGGCAAGGAGATCCCCGGGGCGCTCAAGGGTCATTCGTAGGGCTCACCGCCTTGCATCAGCCCACGGGGTTTCGACACGCGGACGCGACCTCGTACCTCGGTCGCGCGCTCGCTCAACCCGGCTGACTACAGACCCCTGCTCGTCCCTCGCAGGGCTCTGGTCACCCGGCACAGTCGCCGGTCGACACCTCGCCGGTGCTCATGCTGCCGCGCGCCGCGCTCTGCGCGACCTGGTCGGCGGTCAGCGCGTAGCCGGTGTCCTTGTCGGTCACCGAGGCCGCGAACACCACCCCGACCACGTCGCCGGCGGACGACACGATCGGTCCACCGGAGTTGCCGGGGCGGACCAGGCCGCGCAGCGAGAACACCTCACGGATGACGGTGCCGTTGCCGTAGATGTTGGGCGAGCGGAGCCGCTGCTCGGCCCGGATGCGGCCGGGCTGCACGTCGTACGGCCCGTCCTGGGGGTAGCCGAGGATCGCCACGCCCTCCTGCGGCGCCGCCTCCCGGTCGAAGCCGAGGTGCGGGGTGTCACCGCTGTCGAAGGCCAGCACCGCGACGTCGATGTCGGGGTTGTAGTAGACGACCTCGGCCGCGACCGACGAGTCGCCGAGGACGACCTCGGGGT
>JAOPXF010000340.1 GCA_025965295.1 Nocardioides sp. | reverse complement strand
TCTGCCAGATGTTCACCAGCATGTAGGCGCCGAAGACCATCACGCAGGCGCCGGTCGCGAGGCCGTCGAGCCCGTCGGTGAGGTTCACGGCGTTGCTGGTGCCGGTGATGATCAGCCAGATCAGCAGGATCACCACGACCATCGGCAGCGCGAAGCGGTCGAAGTCGCGGATGAACGAGATGTGCAGCGAGGCCGGGGTCTTCCCGCGGTCGTCGCGCAGGGCCGGGGACAGCGCCAGGATCCCGAACACGACGCCGACGACGGTCTGTCCGATCATCTTCGCCTTGCTGCGCAGGCCGAGGCTGCGTTGCTTGACGATCTTGATGAAGTCGTCGACGAAGCCCACCAGGCCCATGCCGACGAAGAGGAAGAGGAGCAGCAGTGCCGAGGCCGACGGCATGCTCTGGGTGATCAGCTTGGCGGCGAAGTAGCCGATGACGGTCGCGGCGATGATGACGACGCCGCCCATGGTGGGGGTGCCGCGCTTGGTGTGGTGGGTGGTGGGGCCGTCGTCGCGGATCTCCTGGCCGTAGCCCCAGCGGGTGAACACGCTGATCGCCCCCCGGGTCCCCAGGAGCGAGATCAGCAGGGCCAGGCCGCCACCGAGCAGTACGGCTCTCATCGTGTGGTCACCTCCCCTTCGAGCAGTCCCTCGGCGATCGCCTCGAGCGCGGCGCCACGTGACGCCTTGACCAGGACGACGTCCGGGGCCGCGACATTCTCCCGCACCCAGGCCATCGCCTCGGCACGCCCCGCCGTGAGGAACGCCTCCCCGCGCCAGCCCTGGGTGTCCCGCGCACCCTCGGCGATCCCGCCAGCGGCCTCGCCCACGACCAGCAGGACGTCGACGCCGGCCTCGGCGGCCGCGCGACCCACCTCGCGGTGGGCGGCGGGGGCGCCCTCGCCGAGCTCCTTCATCTCACCGAGGACCGCGACGGTACGACGCGTCCGGTGGCGACCGATCGCGACCAGCGCCTCGATCGCGGCGACCATCGAGGCTGGGTTGGCGTTGTAGGCGTCGTTGACGACGACCAGCCCGTCGGGCCGCTCGGTGAGCTCCATGCGCCAGCGTGACGTGGGCTGCGCCCCGGTGAGCGCATCGGTGACGAGGCCCAGAGGCAGGCCGACGGCGAGCGCCATGGCGGCCGCGGCGGCGGCGTTGGCGACCTGGTGAGCCCCGGACTGGGTCAGCCGGACGGCGTGCCACTCCCCCGCGTGGCCCAGCTCGAAGGAGGGCCGGCCGAGGTCGTCGAGCTCGAGGTCGCGCCAGCCGATGTCCCCGTGCCGGCCGAAGGTCAGCGGGGTCGCCGCGGTGCGCGTCACCATCGCGGTCGTGAGCTCGTCGTCTGAGTTGAGGACGGCGGTCCCGTCCGGGGTGAGCGCCTCGACGATCTCGCCCTTGGCGAGCGCGATGGCCTCCCGGCTGCCGAACTCGCCCACGTGGGCGGTGCCGACGTTGAGGACGGCGGCGACGTCCGGCGGCGCGATCCCGCACAGGTAGCCGATGTGGCCCAGGCCTCGCGCCCCCATCTCGACGACGAGGTACGACGTCGTGGCGTCGGCGCGCAGCACGGTGAGCGGGACCCCGATCTCGTTGTTGTGGTTGCCCAGCGTCGCGACGGTCGGCCCGGCGGCCGCGAGCACCTGGGCGAGGTAGTCCTTGGTGCCGGTCTTGCCCTGGGAGCCGGTCAGCGCCAGCACGGTCGGGTGCACCGTGTCGAGGACGTGTCGGGCCAGGACGCCGAGGGCGGTCACGGGGTCGTCGACCAGCACCGACGGCACCCCGGTCGCCCGCGAGCCGAGGACCGCGTGCGCGCCGTCGACGTAGTCGTGGCCGTCGACGTGCTCGCCCGCCACGGCGACGAAGAGCCCGCCCGGCACCGGCGTGCGGCTGTCGACGTACGCCGGGGCGTCGACGACGAGGCCCGGGTCGCCGTCGACGCGTCCACCCACGACCTCGGCGACCTCCTGCAGGGTCATCGGGATCATCGGCGTCCCCGCGCGGCCAGCTCCTGGCGGACGACCTCGCGGTCGTCGAAGGGGTGCACGACGCCCTCGATCTCCTGGCCCGTCTCGTGGCCCTTGCCGGCGACCACGACGATGTCGCCGGGGCGGGCGCGGCGGACGGCCTCGCGGATCGCGCAGCGGCGGTCACCGATCTCGAGCACCTCGGCCGCACCGGCGGCGGCGCCGGCCAGCACCGCCGCCCGGATGGCCGCCGGGTCCTCGGTGCGCGGGTTGTCGTCGGTGACGACGAGGACGTCGGCGAGCCGGGCGGCGATCTCGCCCATGAGCGGGCGCTTGCCCGGGTCCCGGTCGCCGCCGGCCCCGAGCACCACGATCAGCTGGCCCTCGGTGAGCGGCCGGAGCGTGCCGAGGGCCGCCTCGACCGCGTCCGGCTTGTGGGCGTAGTCGACGACGACGACGAAGTCCTGGCCGGCGTCGACGCGCTCGAGCCGGCCCGGGACGCCACCGCCGGCGGCGATGCCCGCGGCGACCCGGGCGGTGTCGAAGCCGACCTCGGCGCACGCCGCGATCGCGGCCAGGGCGTTGGCCACGTTGAAGTCGCCCGGCAACGGGACCCCAGCGTCGACGGCGAGGCCGTCCGGTCCGAGGACTGTGAAGCGCGAGCCGCCGGCCTCGAGCTCGACGTCGACCGCCTGCCAGTCCGCCTCGCGGCCGGTGAGCGAGAAGGTCCGCACCGGGATCGTCGCCTCGGCGACCAGCCGGCGACCGTGCTCGTCGTCGACGTTGACCAGTCCGTGCCGGGCGCGCGCGGGCGTGAACAGCGAGGCCTTCGCGCGGAAGTAGTCCTCGACGTCGGTGTGGAAGTCGAGGTGGTCGCGCCCGAGGTTGAGGAACACGGCGACGTCGAAGACCACGCCGTCGACGCGACCCATCACCAGCGCGTGGCTCGACACCTCCATCGCGCAGGCCGCCACCCGGCGCTCGCGCATCATCGCGAACAGGCCGTGCAGGTCCGGCGCCTCGGGCGTGGTCAGCGCGGTCTCGAGGTCCGCGCCGGCCACCCGGGTGCCGACGGTGCCGATCACCGCGGCCGGGATGCCGGCCTGCTGGAGGCCGTTCTCGGCGAGCCGGGTGGTGGTGGTCTTGCCCTGGGTGCCGGTGACGCCGATCATCCGCAGCGAGGTGGCCGGGTTGCCGTAGATGCGCGCGGCGAGACGGCCCAGCAGCGCCCGCGGCCGCCTCACGACCAGGAGGGGTACGTCGATCCCGCCCGCGGTGGCTGCACCCTCGGGGTCGGTGAGGACGGCGACGGCGCCGGCGTCGAGCGCGGCGCCGGCGAACTCGATGCCGTGCGCGCGTGCTCCCGGCAGGGCGGCGTACAGGTCGCCCGGCAGGATCCGTTGCGAGCTGAGCGAGAGGCCGGTGACCTCACGCCCGGCCGCGAGGTCCCCGGTGGCGACGAGGCCAGGGTCCTCGGTCGCGAGCCACGCGGCGAGCTCCGGGAGCGGGGTGCGGACCGGCTTCCGGGGTCGCGTCGCCGCCAGGATCTCGTCGCTCACCACGCCGCGAGGCTACCGCCCGCGCTCACCACTCGACCGGCAGGTGCGAGGGCCGGGTCCCGGTCGGGGGGACGGCGTAGCGGCGCAGGGTGTAGCTCATGATCTTGGAGAAGGCCGGACCGGCGACCGAGCCTCCGCCCCCGCCGTTGCCGGGGTTCTGCACGACGACGTAGATCGTGAAGCGCGGGTCGTCGGCCGGGGCGAAGCCGGCGAAGGAGACCGTGAAGGTGTCGTCGTAGCAGCCGCAGTCGGCGCCGACCCGCTGCGCGGTGCCGGTCTTGCCCGCCACCCGGTAGCCGGGGACCTGGGCGGCGGGCGCGACGCCGACGTCCGGGTCGACGACGCGCTCCATCATGTGCGCCATGTCGTGGGCGGCCCGGGTGCTGACGACGCGGCTCTTGGTGGTCCGGTCGGTGCCGACCGTGGTGCCGTCGTCGGTGGTGGCGCTGCCCTTGACCAGGCTCGGCGAGACCCGGACTCCGCCGTTGGCGATCGTGTTGACGGCGGCGGTCATCTGGACGGCGTTGACCGACAGCGACTGGCCGAACGCGATCCGGTCCTGGGTCTGGTGGGTCCACAGGCTGCCGTCGGTCAGGATGCCCGGGGTCTCGCCACGGACGCCGATGTCGGTGCGCTCACCCAGGCCGAACTTGCGCAGGTAGGAGTAGAGCTCGCCGGGGGCGAACTTGTCCGCCGCCAGCACGGTGCCGATGTTGGACGACTTGGCGATCACGCCCGCGAGCGTCAGGTGCAGCAGGTCGTGCGGGAACCAGTCGTGGATCGGGCGGTCCTCGCGGTTGAGGACGCCGGGCACCTTCAGCTTGGTCCGCGGGGTGACCTTGCCGGCATCGATGAGCGAGCTCAGCGTGAGCACCTTCTCGACCGAGCCCGGCTCGTAGGGTGAGCTCATCGCGCGGGAGCCCAGGTCGTCCTTGGACGCCTCGAGCGGCGCGTTCGCGTCGAACGTCGGGTAGTCCGCGAGGGCGAGGAGCTCGCCGGTCCGGCTGTCCATCACGATCGCCACGCCGGACTCACTCCGGGAGCCGACGACCGTCTGCTGCAGGACCCGCTGGGTGTACCACTGCAGGTCCTCGTCGATCGTGGTGTGGAGGTCCTTGCCGTCCACCGCCCTGGTGATCGTGCTCTCTCCGAGCGGGATCCGGTTGCCGCCGCCGATCTCGTAGCGCGCGGAGCCGTCGGTGCCGGCGAGCTGGCCGTCGAAGGTGCGCTCGAAACCGCCGAGGGCCTCGTCGGTGCCCATGAAGCCGATCAGGTTCGCGCCGACGTCGCCGGCCGGGTAGTCGCGGATCGGGTCGCGGCGGGTCGCGAGGCCCTCGTAGCCGGCGGCCTTGGCCGCGTTCAGGACGTCGGTGGCCTTCGTCGACGGGACCCGCCGGGCGATGTACTCGAAGCGGCTGTCCTTGGTGCGCAGCCGCTCGAGGGTGTCGAAGTAGTCGACGTCGAGGCGCGAGGAGAGGAACTTGGCCAGCTCCGGCGCCCGGTCCCGGGTCATGTACGGGTCGGCGACCACCATCAGGCCGTCCACCGAGTCGGCCATCGGCTCGCCGTTGCGGTCGAGGATGTCGCCACGCTCGGCCGGGAGCACGACCTGGACCATGCCCTCGGCGGCCGCCATCGCGGCGTACGACTTCGGGTCGATGCCCTGCAGCTGCACCAGCCGGGCACCGAAGACCGACAGCACCATCGCGATCACGATGAAGCCGAAGCGCAGCCTCAGATGCGGGGCGCCGCGGAGGCTGCCGCGGGGTCGGCGCGACGCCGGTCGGCCGGCTCGCTGCAGCGGGCGGGTGGGGCGCACGGCGGTCTCCGCTCTCAGCGTCGGTCGTGGTCGGGTCGGGCGTGGTTGGTGGTGCCGCCGGGACTGTTGTGGTGCTTGTGGTCGTTCTTACCCTGCCCGTTCCCCGACGGCCCCGTGGACGCGCCGGTGTCCGGCGGGTCGACGTACGTCGTCGGCGGGTCGAGGATCGCCGGCACGGTCGGCGCCGGCGGGTAGATGGGCACGTTGCCCGCGACGGTCGCCGGTGCCGCGGTCCCGAGGACCTTGCCGTCGGAGAGCCGGAGGAAGGCCGGGGCACCGGCCGTGACCATGCCCATCTTGCGGGCCTCCTGCGCCACCCGCTGCGGGTCGTTGAGCACGTCGAGCTCCATCCGCAGGGTCTGCTCGCGGGCCGTGAGCGTGCCGGCCTGGGCCTCCAGCGAGGTGGCGGCGAACGACGCCTGCTGCATCGAGGTGTTGAAGAGGAGCAGGCCGACGACGCCGCCGAGCAGCACCAGCGACACCAGGCTCACGAACGGCATCCGGGCGGCCCGCACCCGACGCCGCGGCACGACGGTCAGCCGGGCCCGCTCGACGGCGGCCTCGGCGATGCGCGGGACCCGGGAGCGGATCTGGAAGGCGGGACTGCTCATGACGCGGCTCCTCGGTCGTGACCTGCGGGACGAACTCGTTCGATGGCGCGCAGCCGCACGGACGCGGCGCGCGGGTTGTCCTCGATCTCCTGGGTGTTGGCCTTCTCGGCCCCGCGCGTGACCAGGCGGAGCGCGGGCTCCGACCCCTCCGGCACGAACGGCAGGTCCAGGGGCACCGTGCTGCGGGTGGCGGCGGCGAAGGCCTGCTTGACCAGCCGGTCCTCCAGCGAGTGGTAGGACTCCACGACGACGCGGCCGCCGACGGCGATGGCGTCGATGGCCGCCGGGACCGCCCTGCGCAGCACGGACAGCTCGTCGTTGACCTCCATGCGCAGCGCCTGGAAGGTGCGCTTGGCGGGGTGGCCGCCGGTACGACGGGCCGGCGCGGGGATCTCGGCGTACAGCAGCTCGACCAGGCGGGCCGACGTGCGGAAGGGCTCGCGCTCGCGCTCGCGCACGACGGCGCCCGCGATCTTGCGGGCGAACTTCTCCTCGCCGAAGTCGCGGAGCACCCGGGTGAGCTCGGCGGCCGAGTAGGTGTTCAGCACGTCCGCGGCGGTAGCCCCACCGGTGCCGTCCATGCGCATGTCGAGCGGTGCGTCCTCCGCGTAGGCGAAGCCACGCTCGCGGACGTCGAGCTGCATCGAGGAGACCCCGAGGTCGAAGAGGACGGCGTCGACCGTCGGCAGGCCGAGCTCCTCGAGCACGTCGGGGAGCTCGTCGTAGACCGCGTGCACGCCGGTGAAGCGGTCGCCGAAGCGGGCCAGCCGCTCCCCTGCCATCTCCAGCGCCACGGTGTCCCGGTCGACACCGACGACCCGGGCCAGCTCGCAGCGCTCGAGGACCGCCTCGCTGTGGCCGCCGAGGCCGAGCGTGCAGTCGACCAGCACGGCGCCCTCGTGGGCCAGTGCGGGTTCGAGCAGGGAGACGACCCGGTCGAGGAGCACCGGGACGTGGGAGGGGGCGGGCATGGTCCGGCTCTACCGGCCCAGGCTCGCGACGAGGAGGAAGGTGACCGCCAGGCCGAGCGACGTGGCCGCCGAGAACACCATCACCGCGGCGGCCTCCTGGGCCTGGTGACGCACCCGGCGTACCGGTGCCACTGGAGTGGTGCTCATGGTCTCGACCCGTCTCGTTCGCTGGTGGTGCCGTGTGGAGAAAGGAGTCCGCCGGACCAGGTCCCTGCCCGCTCCCCGGTTGGGAAGTCGCCCTCTGGCGCCGGGGAAGTGCTCCAGATGACTCGTCCTCTGGTGCCGGGGAAGTGACCCCAGATGACGGTTGAAGGGAGCGGGCTCGAGACCTCGTCCTGCGGATTCCTGTGCTGTTGTCCTCGTGCTGGTGCAGCCGTGCCGTTGGTGGGGGTCAGACCCCCGGGAAGACCTCTTCGCTGAGCTCGGAGAACTTCGTCTCCTGGTCCGCGGAGTACTGCTGCCAGCGCGCCGGGTCCCAGATCTCGATGCGGTTCATCACGCCGATGACGACGACGTCGCGGTTGAGCGAGGCGTACTCGCGCAGCATCGGCGTGATCGTGATGCGGCCCTGCTTGTCGGGCATCTCCTCCGAGGCGCCGGCGAAGAGGAAGCGCGTGTAGTCACGCGCGCCCTTCACCGTCACCGGAGCTTCCTGCGCGCGGCGGGTGAGCTCCATGAAGTCGGCCATCGGCCACACCGTCAGACAGAACTCCTGCCCTCGAGTCACCACGAGCCCCTCCGCCAGTTGGTCCCTGAACTTGGCCGGGAGGAACAG
>JAOPXF010000325.1 GCA_025965295.1 Nocardioides sp. | reverse complement strand
CGCCGACGTCACCTGCCGGTACTCGTCGTCGTCACGCGGCTCGGGCTGCTCCCCGCCGAACCTCGCCAGGGTCTCCCCCACGGCGGACTCGCTGTCCTGGGCGACGACCTGCTGGTACTTGCCCGGCACCTTCCCGTCGCGTTCGAGACGCAGGAGCAGCGTCACGGTCGAGATCTCGCTCGCCACGTCCTCGAGCGACTGGTGAGCCTGGTCGGTCCACGACGAGTGGTCCGGCGACTGCGGCGCGCAGCCGACCACGGCGGCAAGGAGCAGCGCGGCCGGTGCGGCCATCAGCCGCGTCCGCCCAGGGTCGCCGATCAGGGCTGCGGCCAACTGGCCTCCAGCAGCTCGGCGACCACCCGGAGCTCGGCCAGGCCGTCGTGCTCGGCGCCCGGTCGCTCGCGATCGATCATGCTCGGACCGTACCCGGTCGCGGGCGGCACGAACCCGGCCCGCCGAGGCAGGTGCTGCTGGCGGGGTCGCGCGAACGGCATTAGGCTTCTCACGACCGGCTGGGCCGAACAGCGACCTCGTGGCCGGTGTTTTCGGAAGGCGATGTGATGCCTCTCGTCTCGTCACCCGTTCGGGTCTCGCTGGCCGCACCGCCGGTGGTCCGTGCCGGCGTGCGGGCCATCCTGACCCCCCACAGCGACCGGGTCACGGTGCTCGCGCGCCAGTCCCTCGACCGCGCGGAGGTCGAGGTCTTCGTGCCGGTGGGCGACCCCGACGCGGCGGCGCTCGCCGCCCGTACCGCGACGGTTCCGATGGTGGCGTTGACGGATCGGCGGGACACCGGAGCGACAGCTCTGGCCGTCTCGCTCGGCGCGGCCAGGGTGCTGCACCTCGACGTCGATGCCATCGAGCTCGTGACGACGCTCGAAGAGGTGCGAAGCGGCGCCCCCCTGCCTGCCGAAGGCGCTCACACCGCCCTCTCGGGACGGGAGTCGGAGATCCTCGACAGGATCTGTCGCGGTCTCAGCAACGACGAGATCGCCTGCGACCTGTACCTCAGCATCAACTCGGTGAAGACCTACGTTCGCTCGGCCTACCGCAAGATGGGCGTGCAGCGGCGCTCCCAGGCGGTGCTCTGGGGCCTCGAGCACGGGTACGGCGACGAGCTGCCACGCTGACCGAGGCAGTGAGCGAGCGGCGCCACTGCTACCGTTCGGACCTGCCACGGGGCCGAACAAACGACTCCGCATCTCGGGTCCGGTCGCAACCGGACAGTCCCGACGGAGTCCTGGTGCCCGCACCGATCGATGTCGCTGCCGCTCTGGCCCAGGCCACCCTGGACCTGGCAGCCCCCCAGGACCGCGACACCACGTTGCAGAGGATCGTCAACGTCGCCGCTTCCTCGATCCCTGACATGGAGCACGTCGGCATCTCGGTCGCCCACCGTGACGGCAGCATCGAGACCGCCGCCTCCTCGGATCCGCTCGTGGTCGAGCTCGACCGACTGCAGTACACCCTCGGTGAGGGTCCCTGCCTCCATGCCATCGACGCCGCCCCCGTCGTCCGGATGGAGTGGGCCCGGCACGAGCAGCGCTGGCCGCTCTTCGTTCCCGAGGCGGTGGCTCGCGGCGTCCGCGCGCAGCTCGGGATCCGACTGCACGTCGACGAGCAGTCGCTGGGGGCGCTCAACCTGTACTCGGTGACCAGCGACACGATCTCCGCGGAGACCGAGCAGCTCGCGGAGCTCTTCGCCGTGCACGCCGCCATCGCCCTGGGCCATGCGCACCGACTCGAGAACCTCAACGCGGCGCTCGCGAGCCGCCGGATGATCGGCCTCGCGCTCGGACTGGTGATGCAGCGCCTCGACCTCGACGAGGACACCGCCTTCGCCTACCTGACCCGGGTCTCGGCCACGTCCCAGACCAAGCTTCGCGACGTGGCGGCCACTGTCGTCGACCAGCACCACGCTCGCCTCCGGGACGGCGACCCGCGGGACGACACCGAAGCGGATGCCCTGACCTGACCTCGCCGCTCAGGCTGCTCGCGAGGGCAGCAGAGCTGGACCCGATCGGGCCGACGGGCCGGCCCCCGGACTCGAATTCGCACGCGTGTGCCCGTTCGTCCACGTGGGTACGATCCGGCCATGGAACCCATTCCGGAGACCACCGAGGCGGTGGAGGAGTTCGGCCCCTTCAGCGACGACGACCTGCTCCAGACCCTGAGAGGCCAGGCCGACCGGGTGCGCGAAGTCGTCCCGGAGTGCGTCGGCCTCAGCCTGGCCAGCATCGAGGACGGCGTCACCTTCACCCTCGTCGCCAGCGCCGAGGAGATCGCGGTGCTGGACGCCCTCCAGTACGCCGCCGACGGGCCCTGCGTCGAGTCCGTCGAGACCTCGGAGGTTCTCGAGTTCGTGCCCGACCCGACGGACGAGGAGCGTTGGCAGCTCTTCGCGCGTGGCACCGCCGCCGCCGGAGTGGCCAGCACCCTGAGCCTGCCGATCGTGGCCCACGGCAGGGTCGTGGGTGGCGTGAACCTGTACGCGTCCTCCGGACGGGCCTTCCACGGACACCACGAGGAGCTCGCCGCGATCTTCGACGCCTGGGCACCGGGGGCGATCACCAACTCGGACCTCTCCTTCACCAGCCGCACGACCGCGGAGGGTGCGCCGGGCAAGCTCCGCAACGATGTCCGCATCGAGGTGGCGGTCGGCATCCTGGCCGCGATCCACGACGTCGGCTTCGACGCCGCCCGCGTGCAGCTGCGGGCCGCGGCCCAGCGCGCGGGGGTGAGTGAGGCGCAGCTCGCCGCCACTCTCGTGGAGCTCGAGCGGATGCAAAACGGCGGATGAGGATCGGCTCGTTCGCCTCCCGAGGCGGACGGGCCGGAGCTCAGGCCAGGAAGCGGTCCGCGGTGAGTGGCAGCGAGCGCACCCGTACGCCGGTCGCGTGGAAGGTCGCGTTCGCGACGGCGGCGGCCGTCCCGACGATCCCGATCTCGCCGATGCCGCGAGACCCCATGGGCGTGAACACCTCGTCCGCCTCCTCGAGCCACTCGGCGTCGAGGTCGAGGACGTCGGCGTGCGCCGCGACGTGGTACGTCGCCAGGTCCTGGGTGACCACGTGACCGAACCGCGGGTCGCGGTGGGACTCCTCGAACAGGCCGGCCGAGAGTCCCATCACGAGCCCGCCCAGGAGCTGCGAGCGCGCCGTCATCGGGTTCACGACCCGTCCCACGGAGTAGACGCCGAGCAGCCGCGGCACCCGGACCTCGCCCGTCCAGCGGTTCACCCGGGCCTCGGCGAAGACCGCGCCGAAGGAGTGGAACGCGTACTGCTCCGCCGCCGGGTCGTCGGCGGCCGAGGCCGTCGTCTCGACGCCCGGGTCGGGCGAGGGTCCGTGGTCGGCCCGGAAGCGCTGCGCGGCCGCGACGATCGCCGTCCCCCACGAGCTGGTCCCCGAGGAGCCGCCGGCCACGGACGCCGGCGGGAGCCGGGTGTCCGCGATGGCCAGGTCGATGTCGCCGGGCTCGACGTCGAGCGCGTCCGCGGCGATCTGGGTGAGCACGGTGCGGGCGCCGGTGCCGATGTCGACGGACCCGATCGCGACGGCGTAGCGGCCGTCGTCGAGGGAGCGGACCCGTGCCGAGTTGCCGGGCATCTTCATCGCGGGGTACGTCGCCGACGCGACTCCGGTGCCGACCCACCAGTCCCCGTCCACGGTGGCGCGGGGTCCGGGAGGACGCGATGCCCAGTCGAAGCGCTCCGCCCCGCGGTGCAGGCACTCGAGCAGCCGGCGGTTGTTGAACGGCCTGCCCGTCTCGGGGTCGACGTCGGGCTCGTTGCGCTCGCGCACCTCGAGCGGGTCGATGCCGCAGGCGACCGCGAGCTCGTCCATCGCGACCTCGTGGGCGAACATCCCGGGCATCTCGCCCGGGGCCCGCATCCAGGACGGCACCGCGACGTCGAGCCGAGCCAACCGGTGGCTGGTGCGACGGTTCGGGGCGGCGTACATCATCCGGGTCGGGGAGGCGGTCTGCTCGGCGTACTCCCTGATCGCGGAGGTCTGCTCCTGGACGGCGTGCTCGATCGCGGTCAGCGTCCCGTCCGCCGTCGCCCCGAGCCGCAGGTGCGAGATCGTCGCGGTCCGGTAGCCGGTGAGGGCGAACATCTGCTGGCGCGTCACGGCCAGCTTCACCGGCCGCCCCTTCGTCGTGCGCGCGGCGAGCGCGGCCGCCACCACGTGCGCGTGCGCCTCGCCCTTGCTGCCGAAGCCGCCGCCGACGTACGGCGCCCGCACCCGCACCTGCTCGGCTTCGAGGCCGAACAGCGGTGCGAGCGACTCGACGACGCCGTGCACGCCCTGGGTGGAGTCGAACATCGACAGGACCTCGCGGCCCGCGTCGTCCTCCCACCACGCGGTCGTGGCGTGCGGCTCCAGCGGGTTGTTGTGCTCGTACGGCGTCCGGTAGACGTGATCGACGACCACCTCGGCCGCCGCGAGCGCCGCGTCCACGTCTCCGTCCTCGGTGTCGGTGTCCATGTCGGGGTTCACCGAGTCCGGCTTGTAGGTCGCGTTGTCCTCGCGCAGCTCGGCCTCGTGCGGCTCGACCTCGTAGCTCACGTCCACCAGCGCCGCACCCTCGCGGGCCGACTCCGCGCTCTCCGCCAGCACCAGGGCGACGACCTGACCACGGAAGCCCACGGCGTCGTCCTGGAGGATCAACAGCTCGCGGTTCCCGGTGTCCCGGAGCCGGGGCGCGTTGCTGTGGTCGATGACCGCCACGACGCCGGGATGCGACAGCGCCGCCTCGGGCCGCAGGCGGGCGACGCGACCCCTGGCCACGGTGGACTGCACGAGCCAGACATGGAGGGGGTCGATGACCCCGTCGGCCTCGCCGTGCTCCACGGCGTACGCCGCCGCGCCGGTCACCTTCTCGTGCCCGTCGACGCGTTCCAGGCTCCTGCCCACCGAGCGGACCGCCAGCGGCCGCACCACCTGCTCGGTCATCGGGTCTCCTCCTCGGCGAGCCGGGTCAGGGTCAGGGCGGTGGTGTTGCGCAGCATCGGCACCTTGTAGGCCGTCTGGGCGGTGGTCTCCGCGTCCGCCAGCTCCTCGTCCACTGCCGAGCGGACCGCGTCCTCGGTCAGCTCCCGGCCGACCAGGGCCGCCTCGGCGAGGCGGGCGCGCCACGGCCTGTGGGCGACGCCACCCCACGCGATGCGCACGTCGCGCACCACCGGGCCGTCGAGCTCCACGGCCGCTGCCACCGAGACGAGCGCGAACGCGAAGGAGGCGCGGTCGCGCACCTTGCGGTACGTCGACCGCTCGGACGCACGGCTCACCGGGACCTCGACGGAGGTGATCAGCTCGCCGTCGCCGAGGGTGGTGTCGACGCTCGGGTCGTCACCGGGCAGGCGGTGCAGGTCCGCGAACGGGACCCGCCGCTCCCCCTCCGTCCCGAGCACGACCACGGTGGCGTCGAGGGCCGCGAGCGCGACCGCCAGGTCGGAGGGGTGCGTGGTCACGCAGGCGGCGCTGGCCCCCAGGACCGCGTTGTAGCGGCCGTAGCCCTCCAGGGCCGAACACCCGCTCCCCGGCTCCCGCTTGTTGCACGGCGTGGTGACGTCCTGGAAGTAGACGCAGCGGGTCCGCTGCAGCAGGTTGCCGGCGGTCGTCGCCTGGTTGCGGATCTGGCCCGAGGCACCGGACAGGAGCGCCCGTGCGACCGCCGGCATGCGCGAGCGGACGAGGGGATGCGCGGCCAGGTCGCTGTTGCGCACGTTCGCGCCGATCCGCAGGCCGGCACCGTCGTCGTACTGCTCGACCTGGTCGAGCGGCAGGCGGCTGATGTCGACGAGCAGCTCCGGCGCGGTCACGCCGAGCTTGAGGTGGTCGACCAGGTTCGTGCCGCCGGCGAGGAACTGCGCCCCCGGGCTCCCGGCCACGGTCTCGACGGCCCACACGGGGCTCTCGGCGGGCAGGTAGCGCATCGCCCTCATGCCGTGGCCGCCTCTCGGATGGCCGCGAGGATGCCGGGGTAGGCCCCGCACCGGCACAGGTTCCCGCTCATCCGCTCGCGGATCTCGTCGTCGTCGAGGTCGACGTCGCCGACGAGATCGTCCGTGACGTGGCTGGGGTGCCCCTGCTTCGCCTCGTCCAGCATGCCGACCGCCGAGCAGACCTGACCGGGCGTGCAGTAGCCGCACTGGTAGCCGTCGTGGTCGAGGAACGCCTGCTGCACCGGGTGCAGGCCGTCGTCCGCCAGCCCGGCCGCGGTGACGACCTCGGCCCCGTCGTGGGCGACGGCGAGCGTCAGGCAGGTCAGGTGGCGCCGGCCGTCGAGGAGCACCGTGCACGAGCCGCACTGGCCGTGGTCGCAGCCCTTCTTCGGCGAGGTCACCGCCAGTCGCTCGCGCAGGGCATCGAGCAGTGTCGTCCGGGTGTCGACGTCGAGAGAGCGCTCCGTGCCGTCGACGGTGAGGCTGATGTGGGCGTCCATGCTGGGCCAGTACCCACTGCGCCCGGAATCACCGCCCGGGCTGGTTCACCTGCTCGCGCCCAGCGGACCCGAGGAGCGGAGGCGGCGAGGCCCGGGAACGCATGCCTGCGTAAGGAACGATCCCGGGCCCGCCACTACCTGGGTCTTCGGTACCCGGCCCCGGGGGGACGTAACACCACCCATCGGGGTGGGTTCCGCCGAACAGCGACGGGCGCGGAGCGGGGCGTCGCGAGGGCTCGCGCCCGCGTGCATGCCCGAGGAGCGTTCCGGGTAAGGAGCGGTCCCCCGAGAACGGAGGCGTGATGCGGTTCGGCTACTTCCTGTCCTGTGAGGAGTACTCCCCCGACCAGCTCGTCGAGCAGGCCGTCGCGGCCGAGAAGGCCGGCTTCGAGGCGCTGTGGATCAGCGACCACTTCCACCCGTGGAACGACGCGCAGGGTCAGAGTCCCTTCGTATGGGCGGTGATCGGCGCGCTCTCGCAGGCCTGTTCGCTGCCCGTCACCACGGCCGTGACCTGCCCGACCGTGCGAACGCACCCGGCGATCATCGCCCAGGCGGCGGCCACCGCGGCCCACATGCTCGATGGTCGCTTCGTGCTCGGCCTCGGCACCGGCGAGGCCCTCAACGAGCACATCCTCGGCGGACCCTGGCCCTCGCTGGACGTGCGCCTCGAGATGCTCGAGGAGGCCGTCGAGGTGATCCGGGAGCTGTGGACGGGCGAGGTCGTGACGCGCCGGGGTCGGCACTACCAGGTCGACACGGCCCGCATCTACACGCTGCCCGACGAGCCCCCGCCGATCTACCTGTCCGCCTTCGGACCCAAGGCCCTGGACTGCGCGACTCGCATCGCGGACGGCTTCATCTCCACCCAGGACGACGCCGACATGGTGGCGGAGTTCAAGGAACGCAGCGGCGGCAAGCCGGCGCAGGGTGGCGTCAAGGTCGCCTGGGCCCCCACCGAGGACGAGGGCGTCGACCACGCCCACCGCCTCTGGTCCAACTCCGGCCTCCCGGGCGAGCTGGCACAGGTGCTGCCCTCGCCCCAGCACTTCGAGCAGGCCTCGCAGCTGGTGACCCGGGACTCGACCGCGGACAGCATCGTCGCCGGACCGGACGTCGCGGCACACGTCCAGCAGCTGCGCAGCTACGTCGACGCCGGGTACGACGAGGTCTACGTCGCGAACATGGGGCCGCACTACCTCGACATGATCGAGGCCTACGGTCGCGAGGTCCTGCCCGAGCTCCGGGCGGGCTGACGGGCGGGTCCTCGAGGAGGTTCGAGCGCTGGGTGCAGTGGGCGAGCCCGCTCAGTCCTGCCGCAGCCGCTGGTACCCGTGCTGCAATGAGTCGGAGACCGCGGTGACGGCGAAGACCGCGGCCCACGCCCTGGCCACCCGGGGAGCGACCGCGAGCCCGGCCACGTACGCGGCCCCCGTCCACGGTGCGAGGCAGAAGGGGCAGGTCAGCAGCTCACCGACCGTGTGCCTGAGCCGCCCGTCGTCTCGGGGCGACTCCTCGTGCTCGCTGGATCCGGCCGCCCCGTCGAACGTCGTGAACGGCGCCCGAAGGGGGCTCGTCACGGAGGCCTTGGACACCAGGCGAGTGAACTTGTGGGTGGCGACGCCACCGAGCAGCACGTCCGCGAGAGCGAACCGCTCGGGGAGCCCGCGGCCGCTCGACCGCAGTGCGAGCGCCCCCGCGGTGACGGTGAGTGCGAAGACCGACAGGCTGCCCGCCGACCCCGTGAGGTTCACCTCCCCGTCCGGGTCGTAGGCCTCCCTCGCGCGCCGGACGTGCTCCCGCGTGTGGATGCCGAGCTGTCGAGCGGTGCCGTCCAGTGTCGTGGTCATGACCATCGGTACCCGATGCCGGGCGCTCCCGTCCCACCTCTGGGGGTGAGTCGTTCGCAGCGACCGCACGGCCGGTCGGCCGGGTGGCTCAGGCGGTCCGCTCGCGCGGCACCTCCAGGGGCGGCACGCCACCCAGACCGAGCCGGTAGCGCACGTGGTCGGCGTACTGCTCGAGGGTGCGCCACAGGGCCTGGTGTGCGGACCACGGCAGCGGCTCGGCGCCCTCGTACCAGCTCTCGCCGAAGGCGATCCAGGCCGGTGTCCACTCGGCCGCGTCCTCCCAGGCTCCGCGCCTGGACATCAGCAGCCGGCGCCGGACCTGGAACGCGAGCCGTGGCCCGTCCTCGCAGTTGGGCGCCGTGGCGATCGGCCACAGGCGCAGGTCGAGCGCCATCAGGTGCATCTCGAGCTCGCGCAGCACCCGCGGGTCGACCAGGACGGTCGCCACGTTCTCGTGCGGGGGACGCCTCATCCCCGAACGCTCGCCGCCGCGCCCGCCGCACGTCAAGACCCCTTTCGGGTGTGTCAGTCGGCGAGGGCGCCCATCGGGTCCCAGGCGGGCAGCACGATCGGCGGCTCGTCGAGCACCGCGCGCAGGTCGTCGGGCAGGTCGTCGCGGCGTACGGCGATCTCGAAGACGTAGTCGCCGAACCACGAGTCGTTCATGGTCCAGAAGCCCTGGTCGGCCTTGTCGGTGCCCCAGGAGTTCTCGACCCGCCAGCGCCGCGGCTCGGGACCGTCCGGGCCGTCGACGACGTCGACACCGGTCAGCAGCATCGCGTGCGTCATGGCGGTGGCGTGGTGGTGGAGCCGGTCCGCCTTGGACATGTCTGACGTGGCACCGTAGAGCGAGTCGTAGTCGAACAGCGACGCGTCCCAGAGGCCGCGCTCCTTGTCGTACATCTGGGCCACGTCACAGCCGAACCACACGGCCTCACCCTGCTGGCCCTCGCGCCCCACGATCGAGTGCATGGCCAGCGTCTTCAAGGTGCCCATCTCGACGTTGAGGTAGACCACCGGGGGGCCGTCGACGACGTTGCCGAGGTGCTCGACCGTGAAGGTGCGCCCGTAGGGGCTCGACTCCCGCGGGTCGTGCACCAGGCAGACGTAGTCGTCCACCGGCACGGTGACGTAGCGCTCGGCGAACTCCAGCGGGGTCAGCTCGCCGTCGCGGTGGAAGGCCTTGTCCTTGTCGCGCCACTGCCACGAGAACGACGCCG
>JAOPXF010000315.1 GCA_025965295.1 Nocardioides sp. | reverse complement strand
GGCGCGTCGTGGGGCACACGACCCCGCCGCCGGCGGACGAACTAGCATGTGGCCGCGCCGCCCGCGGGTGGCCCGGCCGGTGTAGCTCAGTTGGTAGAGCGTTCGCCTTGTAAGCGAAATGTCGCGGGTTCGACTCCTGTCACCGGCTCCGATGCAGGCGAAAACTGCCTGTCTGGACGAGAGATGGCCATCAGGCCCCCCGTTCGGGCTATTGCCCGGGCCGGATGGGCGACCTAGCGTCGAAGTCGGTGCTCGTGTGCTCCCTACGGGGTGGCGGGGCGCCGGTTCGCGGGCGTCGTGCCGCGAACGCCCGACCGCTCCTCACCGCTGGACACGCCGCTGCGTCCGGCGAGCGGGAGCCGGGCGGGCGATTCGAGGCGACGACGCCCGCGCTGCACGTCCGGGCCCGGGTGCGGGATCACCGCAGCCGGCGGGCCTCGAAGGTCATCGGCGGCGTGGCGATCGCGTCCTGGGCCGCGACCAGCTGTATCTCGCGGGTGCCGGCCGCGATCGTCGCCTCGAGCACGGCGAAGACCGACGACGTCGTGGCCGCGAGAGCCTGGGCCGGCGACCCGCTGCTGGTGAGGTGCGCGAGGTAGAGCGCGGCGGTCACGTCGCCGCAGCCGTTCGGGGTGATCGGCAGCTGCGGGGTGGTCACCACCCACGCGCCCGCGTCCGACACCGCCACGACGTCGAGGGAAGCCTCGGGCACGGCGTCGTGCAGGACGCTCGTGACGAGTACGTCGCGCGGCCCGCGCGCGCGCACGACGTCCACCGCGGCCAGGACCTCATCGAGGGTCCGGGTCGTGGTGCCGGCGAGGAAGTCGAGCTCGAAGTGGTTGGGCGTGACGATGTCGGCGCGCGGCACCACGGTGTCGCGCATGAACTCCGGGATGCCAGGGCGCACGAACATGCCGCGGCCGACGTCGCCCATCACCGGGTCGCAGCAGTAGACGGCGGCCGGGTTGAGCTCCTTGACCCGGGCCACGGCGTCCAGGATCACCTGGCCGACGGCGGGGTCGCCCTGGTAGCCGGAGAGCACGGCGTCCGCCTCGCCGAGCACGCCGCGGTCGCCGATGCCGGCGATCACGTCCGCCACGTCGGTCGCGGCGAGCAGCGGGCCGCGCCACTCGCCGTACCCCGTGTGGTTGGAGAAGTGCACGGTCAGCACCGGCCAGACCTCGTGGCCGAGCCGCTGGAGGGGGAACACGGCGGCGGAGTTCCCGACGTGGCCGTAGGCGACGGAGGACTGGACGGACAGGATCTTCACGCGGCCATTCTGGCGCTTCGCCGGCCCGCGCGGACTCCCTGTACGGGCAAACTAGAACGCGTTACAGTTATCCGGGTGTGGGGTCCGCCACACCCATGGATGCGCACGTCGATCGAGCGAGGTTGAGCATGGCCAGGTCCAAGACGGGTCCGTACCGCAACGAGGCCGACTACGTGGTCGTCGGCTCCGGCAGCTCCGGCGCCGCGATCGCCGGCCGTCTGGCCCAGTCCGGGGCGAGCGTGATCGTGCTCGAGGCCGGCAAGAGCGACGAGCAGTACCTCGTGAAGAAGCCCGGCATGATCGGTCCGATGCACTCGGTCCCGCAGATCAAGGCCAAGGTCGACTGGGGCTTCTACTCGGTCCCGCAGAAGCACCTGCTGGACCGCAGGATGCCGGTCCCCAGGGGCAAGGTCGTCGGCGGCTCCAGCTCGATCAACGGCATGGTCTACGTGCGCGGCAACCGCGCCAACTACGACTCGTGGGCGGCGGAGGGCAACACCGGGTGGTCGGCCGACGAGGTCAACGCGGCGTACCGCCGGATGGAGGACTTCGAGGACGGCGCCGACGACTACCGCGGCGCCGGGGGCCCGATCCGCATCACCCGGAACAAGTCGCCGCAGGAGGGCTCGCTGCAGTTCATCCAGGCCACCTCGGACGCCCTCGGCGTGAAGGTCCTCGACGACTACAACGGCGAGTCGCAGGAGGGCGTCAGCCGGATGCAGCAGAACGCCGCGCACGGCCTGCGCTACAGCGCCTCCCGCGGCTACCTCCACAACCTCGACGTGCCGACGCTGCAGCTGCAGTCGGAGGTGCTCGTCACCAGGGTCAACATCGAGAACGGCCGGGCCACCGGTGTCGAGGTCACCGACAAGGACGGCTCCAGGCGCACCGTGCGGGCGGGCAAGGAGGTCATCCTCTCGGCCGGCTTCGTGGGCTCGGCCCAGCTCCTGATGCTCTCGGGGATCGGCCACGCGCAGCACCTCGCCGACCACGGCATCACGGCGATCGCGGACCTGCCGGTCGGCGACAACCTGCACGACCACATGTTCCATGCGCTGACCTTCCACACCACGACGTCGAAGATGCGCGGCAACGCCCTCTTCTTCGGCAGGGGCGTGATCCAGGAGGCACTGCGCCCCGGGACGACGTTCATGGCCAACTCGGTCTTCGAGGCGGTGGCCTTCCTGCGGACGTCGCAGGCGAGCGACGTACCCGACCTGCAGCTGCACCTGCTGCCCTGGTCCTACGTCTCGCCCAACCAGGACGAGCCGATCCAGCACAAGGTCGACCCGCGTACGTCGATCACGCTGCTGTCGACGCTGATCTACCCCAGGAGCCGCGGCACGCTGCGCCTCGCGTCGGCCGACCCGACGGCGGCGCCGCTGATCGACTTCCAGTACCTCGCCGACGGCGCCGACCTCGAGGTGCTCGCCGAGGGCTCGGAGATGGTCCGCGAGATCATGGGCGGCGCCGCCTTCGGGGGCGCGGTCAAGGAGGAGATCCATCCGGGGGGGAAGCTCACGGGCCAGGAGCTGCGCGACGCGATCCTCAACCGGGCGACCTCGGTCTACCACGGCGTGGGCACCTGCCGGATGGGCGTCGACGAGCTCGCGGTCGTCACCCCCGACCTCAAGGTGCGCGGCGTCGAGGGCCTGCGCGTCTGCGACGCGTCGATCATGCCGTCGATCACCGGCGGCAACACCAACGCACCCGCGATCATGATCGGCGAGCGCGGCGCCGACCTCGTCCTCGGGGAGGTCTGAGCCATGGTCCTGCAGCGTCCCGCGTCGGTGACCGACGCCTTCCTCCAGCAGCTCGTGGCCCGGGTCCCGTCCACCAGCGGCGGCACCTGGAAGCTCACCGAGGTCTACACCGGTGAGGTCCTCGTCGAGCTGCCCCAGTCGACGCCCGAGGACATCGAGGGCGCGTTCTCGGCGGCGCGGGCGGCCCAGGTCGAGTGGTCCGCGCGCCCGCTGTCCGAGCGGCTGGCCGTCTTCAAGCGCGCGCACACGCTCTTCATCGACAACGCCCAGACCACGACCGACCTCATCCAGGTCGAGAGCGGCAAGAACCGGCGGATGGCGATCGAGGAGACCTGCGACCCGGTGATGGTGATGAGCCACTACCTCAAGCGGGCCCCGCACCTGCTCAAGCCGGTCAAGCGCGGCGGCCCGGTGCCGTTCCTGTCGACCTCGACCGAGATCCGCCAGCCCAAGGGTGTCTTGGGCATCATCGCGCCCTGGAACTTCCCGTTCGCGACGGGCATCTCCGACTCCATCTCCGCGCTGATGGCCGGCAACGGCATCGTCCTCAAGGCCGACAACAAGACCGCGCTGTCGGCGCTCTACGGGATCCAGATGCTCGAGGAGGCCGGGCTGCCGAAGGGGCTGTTCCATGTCGTCTGCGGCGAGGGGCCCGACGTCGGCC
>JAOPXF010000301.1 GCA_025965295.1 Nocardioides sp. | reverse complement strand
GCCGGTGCCGTCCTCTCCGACCTGGTGGCCGGCTACGCCGGTGACCCCGCCTCCCCGGTGGTGTCGCTGACCGAGAACTTCCGCTCCACCGAGGACATCAAGGCGCTCGCCGAGGCGCTGCGCGACGGCGACGCCGACGAGGTGCTGGCCGCGCTGCGCACGGCGTCCGACGAGATCGAGTTCGTCGAGACCGATGCGCCCGCGAGCGTGCTGCGCGACGACTGCGTGCGGGCCGCGCTGGCGGTGCGCCGGGCCGCCGAGACCGACGACCGGGCGGGTGTCCTGGCCGCGCTCGATGCGCACCGCCTGCTGTGTGCGCACCGCGAGGGACCCCACGGCGTACGCCACTGGAACCGCCAGGTCGAGCAGTGGCTCGGCGAGGAGACCGGCCAGGAGATCTGGTCGGAGTGGTACGTCGGCCGTCCGCTGCTGGTGACCAGCAACGACTATGCGCTGGAGATCTACAACGGGGAGACCGGTGCCGCGGTGCTCACGCCCGACAAGGGGCTGCGGGCGGTGATCTCGGGGTCCGGGGGTCTGCACGAGTTCGCCCCCGGACGACTCGACGCCGTCGACACCATGCATGCCATGACGATCCACAAGGCCCAGGGCAGCCAGGCCTCCCGGGTCACCGTGCTGCTGCCCGACGAGGACTCCCGGCTGCTGACCCGCGAGCTCTTCTACACGGCCGTCACCCGCGCCCAGCACCACGTACGAGTGGTCGGCACCGAGGCGGCCGTGCGGGCCGCGGTCGGCACCCGGGCCCAGCGGGCCACCGGCCTGCGCCAGCGCCTCGCCCGACGCTGACCCGCCCGAATCTCGACAAGCTCGATCACCGAGAGAGCCGTTGGTCAGCGATTTCGGGGTGGACTTCGAAACCGCCCGGCAACGTACGGCGGCTAGGGTCGGGTCAGTCGATCCTGGAGTTGTGTGATGCCCTTCCTGCTGCGTGTGGAGCTGCCCGACGTGCCCGGCTCGCTGGGACGCGTGGCCAGCGCCATCGGTGAGGCCGGCGGCGACATCGAGGCGATCGAGATCGTCGAGAAGCGCCACGACGAGGGCACGGCCGTCGACGACGTGCTCCTCGAGACCGCCCCCGGTGCCATGCCCGACTCGATCGTGTCCGCCTGCGAGGCCCTCGACGGGGTCCGGGTGGTCTGGATCAGCCGCTACGCCGCCGGCGGCAACCTGTTCCTCGACCTCGAGGCGGTGGAGGAGATGACCGGCAACCCGGCCACCGCGCTCGACCGGCTGATCGACCTGCTGCCGATCACGTTCCGGGCCGACTGGGCGGCCCGGGTCAGTAAGGAGACCGGCGTCGTCCACGCGACCGAGGCCGCCCCGACCGACCTGTCCTTCACGTCCATCGGTCGCGCGGCGCGCGTGGACACCGACGACGACAACGTGCACTGCGCCGCCCGGCTCAACAAGCACGAGATCGTGATGATCGGCCGCCGCGGCGGGCCGGAGTTCCTCGACTCCGAGCTGGCGCGGCTGGGCCACCTGGTCGCCCTGGCGATGTCGATCTCCCGCGCCGGCTGAGCGCGCCCATCGCTGACCCGCCCGAAAGTTTCGGGCGGGTCGGCGGGCCGGTCTAGCAGCCGACGCCGGTGACGTCTCCCGAGGCGCGCACGCCGTTGTCGGTGGCCAGGCCGTACGCCGAGCAGTAGTAGAAGCTCAGCAGGTCGTCGCGGTCGAGCTCGACCGGCGACCACTCGCCGTCGCCCACCGGCTCGAGGTAGCGGAAGCGGGTGCCGAGCAGTGCGTCGGTGTTGTCGCGGTGCTTGAGGTAGCGGTCCAGCCAGCGCTGGACGTAGACGCTGGTCAGGTCCTGGCCGTAACGGCTGGCCGGGAGCACCAGCGGGATGTCGGTGTACTCGAGGTGGGTCGACGCGCGCGGCACGACCAGCATGGAGTCGACGCCGGCCCTGCGCCACGCGTCGAAGCCGGTACGGCGCTCGCGCATCGGGTCCGGCCCGTCCGGCGATGCCTGGGGGGTGAGCGAGCTGCCGCCGCTGAGGAACCAGGGGGAGACGCTGAAGCCGTACTCCGACTGCACCGCGAGCGCGGGCACCACGGGCACGTTGCCGGCGCCGTCGAGCGGGCCGTCCGAGCCGGGGCCGGTGAGCTTGTCGAGCGCGACGACGGCGGCCACGCGCTCGTCGGTGCCCTGGACCTTCGAGACGGCGGCGGCGCCCATCGAGTGCCCGATGATCGCGATCCGCGTGGTGCGGCCCGGGGTCGCCGGGTGCGGGTCCGGGGAGCGGTCGAAGAGCTTCCAGTAGGGGTTGTACGACGTGACGTCCGCGCCGTCCGCCCCGCGGTTCCGGTAGGGGTGCTCGGGCGTGGAGGTGAAGAACCCGAGCGCGTTGCGGGTGCCGACCACGAAGTTCGACAGCTGCTGCGACGGGACGCCCGGGCAGCCGGTCGACTCGCCGTCGGCCGGGGTCGCGAACGGGTCGCAGAACGGCAGGCCCTCGGCCCCGTCCGGGCCACCCTGGTGGGGGAGCGTCTCGCTGGTGCCCTGGCCCTGCACGTCGTAGGTGAGCACGACGTAGCCGCGCTCGGCGAGATCCTGGGCCAGCCACTCGTACATGCCCTCGGAGCCCTGGACGGACCCCTCGGTCAGCACCACGCCCGGGAACGGTGCCTGCATCCGGCGGCCGGTGTACGGGTCGACCGCGCCCGGCGCCGGCCGGTAGACGGTGCCGCGCAGGAGCGCGCCGTACTGGTTGGTGAACGCGACCCGCCTGATCCGCCCGCGGGTCTGCTCCCATCCGGCGCGGAGCGGGTTGCCGACGTTCCAGCCGGGCAGCAGGTTGCCCGGCGTGAGGGCCGGGCGGGTCGGCGACGCCACCTGGGTGAGCAGCTGGTCGACGTGGCGCTGCGTCGAGGCCCGCACGAGCGCGGGGAGGTACGCCGGGTCCTGGAGCTGGCCCTCGGTCACGCGCCCGTAGGCGTCGGCGATGTTCTGCGCGTCACGGGCGGTGTAGTCGGGACTCGTGGGATCGGGCCCCGCGGTGGCGGGCGCTGCGAGCAGGCTCGCGCTGGCGAGCACGGACGTGACCAGGGCCAGGCGGACCAGACGAGATCGCATGCCCGGCTCAACGAGCCGGGCCGCGGAAGGTCTCGCCCGTCAGACGCGCTCGAGCACGAAGACCGGGATCTCGCGCTCGGTCTTCTTCTGGTACTCGCCGTACGTCGGCCAGGTCTCGACGGCGTACTGCCACCAGTCCGCGCGCTCCTCGCCCTCGACGCGGCGGGCCCGGTAGGTGTGCTTCTCGGCCTTGTCCTGGAGCTCGACCTCGGGGTTCGCGACGAAGTTGTGGTACCACTCCGGGTGCTCGTCGGCGCCGCCCTTGGAGGCGATCGCGACGTAGGTGCCGTCGCGCTCGACCCGCATCACGGGGTTCTTGCGCAGGTTGCCCGATTTCGCGCCCACGGAGGTGATCACGACGACGGGGAAGCCGTTGAGCTCGTAACCCTTCTCGCCGTTCGTGGCCTCGTACTCGGCCACGTTGTCGCGGACCCACTCGGTCTTGCTGGGGACGTACGTTCCTGTCAGTGCCATACGCCCTACAACACCACGAGTCGGGCGGTGATTCCAGTGCCACTAGCCTTCGGGCATGAGTGCGATCGAGGGTGTGTCCCAGACTTTCGACCCGGACGCGTGGGACCCGGTCCCGGGCTTCGAGGACCTGACCGACCTGACCTACCACCGCGCCAGGGCGCACGGCACGGTGCGGATCGCCTTCGACCGGCCCGACATCCTCAACGCCTTCCGGCCGCACACGGTCGACGAGCTGCTCCGGGTGCTCGAGCACGCCCGCCAGTCGAGCGACGTCGGCTGTGTGCTGCTCACCGGCAACGGGCCGAGCGACAAGAACGGCAAGTGGGCCTTCTGCACCGGTGGCGACCAGCGGATCCGTGGCCGCGCCGGCTACCAGTATGCCGACGGGGAGACCGCTGACACGGTGGACAAGGCCAAGCTGGGGCGGCTGCACATCCTGGAGTGCCAGCGGCTGATCCGCTTCATGCCCAAGATCGTCATCGCCGTCGTCAACGGCTGGGCGGCCGGCGGGGGGCACAGCCTGCACGTCGTCAGCGACCTCACCCTGGCCAGCGCCGAGCACGGTCGCTTCAAGCAGACCGACGCCGACGTCGGCTCGTTCGACGGTGGCTTCGGGTCGGCGTACCTCGCCCGGCAGGTCGGGCAGAAGTTCGCCCGCGAGATCTTCTTCCTCGGCGACGAGTACTCGGCCGAGGACGCGCACCGGATGGGGATGGTCAACAAGGTGGTCCCGCACGCCCACCTGGAGGCTGAGGCGCTCGAATGGGGACGCAAGATCAACGGAAAGTCCCCGACGGCGCAGCGGATGCTGAAGTATTCGTTCAACCTGATCGACGACGGACTGGTCGGCCAGCAGCTGTTCGCGGGGGAGACGACCCGGCTCGCCTACATGACCGACGAGGCGGCCGAGGGTCGGGACCAGTTCCTGGAGAAGCGTGACCCCGACTGGTCCCCGTTCCCCTGGTACTACTGACCGGCCACCGCCCCGAAGGAATCCCATGACCAAGCTCGTCACGCTCACCGCCGCGCTCCTGTGCGTGCTCACCCTCGCCGGCTGCAAGGCCGAGGTCACCACGAAGTCCGGTCCGGACACGATCAGCCAGTCCGACCTCGAGCAGCAGCTCGCGGAGGGCACCACGCCCGACGAGAAGGGCGCCACCGTCACGGCGACCTGCGCGGGTGACCTCGTGCTGAAGGTGGACGCCACCCAGGACTGCCACCTCGAGGTCGGCGAGGAGTCGGCCGACGTCCACGTCACGGTGACCAGCACGGAGGGAGACGGCGACTTCGACGTCACGCCGTACCTCCCGGCCGAGCGGGTGGCGGACACCATCCAGAGCACGCTGACCGACAAGGGCTACGCGATCGACTCGGTCGAGTGCGACGACGAGCTGCTCGGCGTCGTGGACGAGAAGGTCACCTGCACGGCCCTGCCGGAGGAGACCGGTGGCCAGCTGGAGGCCACGGTGTCGAGCGTCGACGGGCTCTTCGTCAACTTCCACATCGAGGCCGTGAGCTGACGCCGTTGACCCGCTGGCAGGAGATCGCACGTCGCGGCGCGGGTGCGGACTACGCCAGGACGTACGCCGACCGCTTCCGCGCCCTGGCCGAGCTCGGCCAGGACATCCACGGCGAGGCCACCTTCGTGGCGGGTCTGCTCGACCCGCCGGCACGCGTCCTCGACGCGGGGTGCGGGACCGGGCGGATCGGCGTACGACTCGACGCGCTCGGCTACGACGTGGTCGGGGTCGACGTGGACGAGGCGATGCTCGACGTCGCCCGCTCCGAAGGACCGGGCCTCGACTGGAGGCTGGCCGACCTCGCGTCGTTCGACCTCGGCGAGCGGTTCGACCTGGTCCTGCTCGCGGGGAACATCGTGCCGCTGCTGGAGCCGGGCACCCTCGAGGCGGTGGCGACCCGGCTGGCGGCGCACGTCGCTCCCGGAGGCCGGGTCGGGTGCGGCTTCGGCCTGGACGCCGCCCACCTGCCGACCGGCTGCCCGGTCACCCCTCTCGACGCCGTCGACGCCGCCTTCGCCGCGGCGGGGCTGGTCCCGGTGGAGCGCTTCTCCGGCTGGGACCGGTCGCCGTTCGCGGAGTCCGGGGGGTACGTCGTGACCGTCCACGCGCTCGCGGACCGGCGGGCGGGCTGACCGTGCCCGACTGGTTCGTGCCGGCGCTCGCCGTGTTCGTCTTCGTCTGGTCGTTCGCCGTCGGGATCGCCTGCGAGTCGCGCGTGCTCGACTGGTATCTCGATCGTGCCGCCCGGCGACCTCTGCGCGCCGTCGCGTGGGTCGTCGGAACACACCTCGCGGCGCTGGTCGGCTGGCTCGCAGTCCTCGGGATCGGCACGGTGATCGCGCACCGGTCCGGCTCGCACGAGTGGGCGGCCGTCGTCGCGGTCCCCGCGATGCTGGTCTACGGCCCGTGGCTGGTGCAGTTCCTGCCCGCTGGTCGCTTCGGCTACTCCCTGGCGAGGGACGACCTCGGCCACCGCGGCGCCGACCGGGCCACGGCGCGGGCCCTCACCTGGTCGGGCGCGCCATTCGCGTTCGCCGGCATGGCTGTGATGTTCGCGGCCTTCATGCTGGTCTTCGTCGCCTGAGATTCGCCCTAGGCTGAGCCACGATGAAGGTCGTCGTGCTCACCGGTGCCGGCATCTCCGCCGAGAGCGGGGTGCCGACCTTCCGTGACGCCGACGGGCTCTGGGAGGGCCACCGGGTCGAGGACGTCGCGACGCCGGAGGCGTACGACGCACAGCCCATGGTCGTGCACCGCTTCTACGACGCCCGGCGCACCGCGCTCGCCGCCGTCGAGCCGAACCCCGCCCACCTGGCCCTCGCCCGGCTCGAGGAGCACCTCGGCGACGACCTGCTCCTCGTCACCCAGAACATCGACGACCTGCACGAGCGCGGCGGCTCGACCCGGGTGCTGCACATGCACGGCGAGCTCCGCTCGGCCCTGTGCCGCGCCTGCCGGAGCCGGGTCCCGTGGACCGAGGACCTCGGCGACTTCCCGCCGTGCCCGCGCTGCGGGGTCGCCGAGCTGCGCCCCGACGTCGTGTGGTTCGGCGAGGTCCCCTACGGCATGGACGAGATCCAGGACGCGCTCGCGGAGGCCGACCTCTTCGTCTCGATCGGCACCTCCGGAGCGGTCTACCCCGCCGCCGGCTTCGTCCAGTACGCCGGCCGGAACGGGGCGCGCACCCTCGAGCTCAACCTGGTGCCCAGCGAGGGCACCCACCTCTTCGACGAGGCCCGCCACGGCCCCGCCGGCCAGCTCGTCCCCGCGTGGGCCGACGAGCTGCTGCGTTGAGCCCCAACTCGACTACCAGTCCTGGGGCTGGGTGAAGAACCCGTCCGGGTCGTAGGTGCGCTTCACGTCGGCGAGCCGGGCGGCGTTGGCGCCGAAGTACGCCGACCGGTAGTCGCGGATCGAGGCGTCGGAGTAGTTCACGTAGGCGTGGTTGCCCCAGTGCGGCACCATGGCCGCACGGAACCCCCGCACGTAGGCGTCGGCCGCGCCGGGCCGGCCCGGAGGGAAGGTGGCGGTGTACTGCACGGTGGCCAGGGCCTCGCGGTGCACGAACGCGGTCTCGTCGGGGGCCAGGTCGCGCACCCGGCCGCCCAGCGCGTCCATCGACAGGCCGGCCTCGAGCAGCCCGGACGACTGGGCGTCCTCGACCCGGTCGACCAGGGTCGTGATCCCGGCGGGGGTGAGGACGTCGTACGCCACGTGCGACGTCGCCCCGAACGCCTCCCGGGTCAGCGCACCGCCCGGTCCGGTCGTGCACTGCGCGACCGGGATGTCGGCGCACCCCGCGTAGGACATCATCGCCTCGAGGTAGGTGCGGGTGTGCGTGGACCGTACGGCGGGGGCCGGGACGTGCTCGAGCAGCCCGGCCAGCTGGGCCTCGAAGCGGTCGGGCGGCCCCGTCCAGGTGCCCGACAGGAGCAGGATCGGACCGTCCGGGTGCTTGCGGCCACCGAGCGCCTTGAGTGTGGACCACAGCCGCGGGTCGGCTGCGGGGGCCCACGACTGCCAGGCCCCGACGACGCGCCGCGCGGCGGAGAGCGGCCACTGCAGGTAGACGGTGCTGAGCGTCGGCGCGGCCGAGGTGTGGAAGCCGAACGACGTCACGACCCCCGCGTGCCCACCACCCCCGCCGCGCAGCGCCCAGAACAGGTCCGGGTCCGCGTCGGCCGAGACGGTGCGGACCCGAAGGTCCGCGGTGACGACCTGCATCGAGGTGACCGCGTCGCAGGAGAGCCCCATCGCCCGGGTCAGCACGCCCACCCCGCCGCCCTGGGTCAGGCCGGCGACGCCGACCGTCGCGCACGAGCCGCCGGCCAGGGCTCGCCCGCGCCGTCCCAGCGCGTCGTACACCGGAGCGAGGGCGGCGCCGGCACCGATCGTCGCGGTGCTGCCGGACACCGTGACCCGTGCGAGGTCGCGGCAGTCGAGCACCAGGGCCTGGGGGAGCCCGGTCCCGCCACCGCCGCCGGCGGACCAGCCGGGGTAGCTGTGACCCCCCGACCGGACCGCCACCGGGATGCCCTGGTCCTGAGCGAACGCCATCGCGGTCGCCACGTCCGCGGCGGATGCGACGGTCAGGACCGCGAGGGGACGGGTGGCGTCGTACCTCGGGTTCTCGACGACCCGCACGGTCCGGTACGACGCCTGGCCCGGCCGGGCGAGGGTGCCCTCGACGTGTCGAGCCAGCTGCGACCAGTCGGTGCCGGTGGGTCTCGGCGGCGGCGAGCCGTCGCCCGGCAGGGAGAGCGAGGTCGGCGGGCGCGAGGGCCCCGGGGTGTCGTCGCCGGAGGTGCAGGCCGACAACAGCCCGGCCGCACCGGCGGCGAGCAGCCCTCGTCGGCTCCAGATACTCACGTGTCGATGATGCCCCGCCGCCATAGACTGGCCGGGACTTCGCGCGAAGGAGCCTCGCATGTCCTCAGAGAGCCGGGTCGAGCCCGCCGAGCTGCCCGACCACATCGATGCCGCCGTCCTGAAGATCGCGGGCGTGGTGGTGCTCGGCGCCATCATGTCCATCCTGGACATCACGGTCGTCAACGTGGCGCTGCCGACGCTGCAGGCGGAGTTCGGGACGTTCGGCCACCCGATCGCGTACTCGACCGTGGCCTGGTCGGTCACCGCCTACACGCTCGCGCTGGCCACGGTGATCCCGATGACCGGCTGGGCGGCCGACCGGTTCGGCACCAAGCGGCTCTACATGACCGCGATCGGGCTCTTCGTCGCCGGCTCGCTGCTGTGCGCGACGGCTTGGAGCATCGGCGCCCTGATCGGCTTCCGCGTGCTGGAGGGGCTGGGCGGCGGCATGCTGATGCCGCTCGGCATGACGATCATGTCCCGGGCGGCCGGGCCGCACCGGATCGGGCGGCTGATGGCCATCCTCGGCGTGCCGATGCTGCTGGTGCCGATCCTGG
>JAOPXF010000289.1 GCA_025965295.1 Nocardioides sp. | reverse complement strand
AGACCAATTGATGGTCAGCCCAGCAGGGCGACAGTCGGTGGCTGAGGCACGACGGCCAGGGCTCGAACCATCATCAATGTCGGTGGCCGGTGCTTGACTGGATTCATGAACGAAGTCCCGCAGATCGACGAGCTGGACGAGGCCGAGATCCTCGACCGGCTCGACGACCTGCACCGGACCCGGCGGCGTGCGGAGGTCGAGGTGTTGCGGCTCGCGGTCCGGTTCGCGGTCCTGCACGACGAGCACACCCTCGACCCTGCGGGGAGCGCGCTTCCCGGTCGCGAGCGCGCGGTGCGCTTCGGCGGCGAGGGCACCCCGCTGGTCACGGAGTTCTGCGCCGCCCAGCTCGGCGCCCGGCTCCAGCTCACCCCCTGGGCCGCGCGGGTCCTGATGGCCGTCGCTCTCGACCTCAACCACCGCCTCCCACAGCTGTGGCATCGCGTCGAGGCTCTGGAGGTCAAGGAGTCCTACGCCCGACACGTCGCCAGGCGCACGCGCGACCTCACCCCCGAGCAGGCCGCCTACGTCGACTCACGCGTCGTCGAGGCCGCCGACGGCCGGATCCCGTGGAGCCGCTTCGAGGCCCTGGTGGAGGGCGCCATCGCCGCCGCCGACCCCGAGGCCGCTGCGGAGCGCGAGCGCCGCGCCAGCCGCGACCAGCACGCCAACCCCACTCGTTCCACCGAGGACGGCATGCGCGGCTTCCACATCCGTGCCCCGTTCCCGATCATCGCCAAGCTCGACGCCACCATCGCCCACCTCGCCGACGCGCTCGAGGCCCTGGGCGACGACACCACGCTCGACGAGCGCCGGGTGCTCGCCGTGCTGATCCTCGCCAACCCCCATCAGGCCGTGCAGCTCCTCCAGGAGTACGCCGCCTGGCGCGCCGCCCAGCCGGCCGAGACCGGCGGCGACGGCGGCCATCCGGAAGCCCCCACGATCGACCCGGCCACGCTGCTGCCCGCCGTCATGCTGTTCGTCCACATGTACGCCGGCCCCGAGCCCACCGGGATCGCCCGGGTGGAGGGCGTCGGTCCGGTGACCCAGACCTGGGTCCGCGACGTGCTCGGCCCCCAGGCCAACTTCACCGTCCGGCCCGTCCTCGACATCGAGGGCCAGGCGCCCGTCGACGCCTACGACATCCCCGACCGACATAGACAGGCCGTGCATCTGAGGACGCCGGCCGACACCTTCCCCTTCGCCTCCAGCACCTCTCGGAAGCGACAGATCGACCACACCGTGCCCTACCAGCACGGTGCCGATCGACCGGGCGGCCAGTCGAGGCTGGGCAACTACGGGCCGATGACGACCTTCCACCACCGGATCAAGACCTTCGGGAGGTGGACCGTCAAGCAGCCCTTCCCGGGCCTCTACCTCTGGCGCGACCCCCACGGCGCGGTCTACCTCGTCGACCACACCGGCACCGCCGCGTCGACATCGCCGCCTGAGCTGGCGTCAGTCGCGAACCTTCACGACCGACTTGCCGAGGGTCCGGCGCTCGTCCATGTCGACGAGGGCCCGGCCGAACTCCTCGAGCTCGTACGTCGCACCGATCGGCGGCTTGACCACGCCGCTGGCCATCATCGGCTCGAGCGCGCGCCACTGCTCTTGCATGTAGCCGGGCCGCATCATCGCGTAGGCGCCCCAGCCGACGCCGCGGACGTCGACGTTGTTGAGCAGCAGCCGGTTGACCTTGACCTCGGGGATCCCCTGGCCCGCGGCGAAACCGACGACGAGCAGCCGGCCCTGGGTGCCGAGCACCCGCAGCGAGTCCATGAAGACGTCGCCGCCCACGACGTCCATCACCACGTCGACGCCCTGGCCGTCGGTCAGCCCGAGCACGGCGTCCTTGAAGCCCTCGACCAGCACGGTCTCGTCGGCGCCGGCTTTCTTCGCCATGGCGGCCTTCTCGTCCGAGCTGACCACGGCGATCGTGCGGGCGCCGTACCCCTTGGCGACCTGGATGGTCGCGGTGCCGACGCCGCCGGCCGCGCCGTGCACGAGGACGGTCTCGCCCGCCTCGAGCTGGCCGCGCTCCGCCAGCGCGAACTGCGCGGTGAGGTAGTTCATCGGCAGGGCCGCGCCCTCGTCGTACGACATCGAGTCGGGGAGCGCGAACGTGAACATCGCCGGGCTGGCCACCAGCTCGGCGGCGCCGCCGTAGCCACCCACGCCCGCCACCCGCTGGCCCGGCTCGAAGCCGCCGCCGGAGACCACCGTGCCGGCGAAGTCGACGCCGAGCGTGAACGGCGGCTCCGGCTTCAGCTGGTACTCCCCCCTGCTCAGCAGCAGGTCGGGGAAGGAGATGCCGACCCGGTGCACCTCGACGAGGACGTCGTCGGGCCCCGGCGTCGGCTCCGGCACCTCCCGGATCTCGATGTCGGAGGGACCGGTGGTGGTGATGACCTGGACGGCGCGCATGGCTCGCACGCTATCGGTCGCCGCCGGCTCGCCCGCACGCCGGACTGACGCCGGTCGGGGTCAGCGCGGGTTGACCAGGGCGTTCATCTCGAAGTGCATCGGGTCGGTGTAGCCCCAGTCGCCGCCCCAGGTGAAGCCCCAGTGCTTGAAGATCGCGACCACACCGCGGTCGATCCGGCCGGCCGTGCCCCGCTGGTTCTCGACGGCGTTGATGTCCAGCGCGAGGCCGAAGGCGTGGTTGGAGAGCGAGGTCGTGCCCGCGATGAAGCGCGGGTAGTAGCAGCCGGCGTACTCACCCGGATGGATCGTGTCGGCCAGGCCCTGGCTCTGTACGTCGTTGAGCGCGGCGATCAGCTGCGGGAAGATCGCCCGGTTGCAGGTGACGCTGCCGAGGATCGGCACGGTCGCGGTGGCGATGTGGGCAGACACCCAGGCCGGGTCGGGGGCGATGTGGCCGCCCGACAGCACGCTGTAGCGGAACGTGCCGACGGCGTCGGCGATGGTGCCGACGACGACAACCGTCTGCACGACGTTGGGGTCCAACCCCTCCCGGGCCACGACATCGGTCCTCTGCGCGGCCGCGCCCGTGCCGCGCAGGGCCCGGTCGACTGGCTTGACGACCCCGTCGGGCGAGACCCCACCCGTGCGGATCAGCAGTGCGTTGCCGGGGACCATGTGCAGGTCCGGGATCCAGCTGTCGTTGACGACCGCGTCCACCAGCCACGACTGCTCGGCGTACGCGCCGACGTGCACCTTGGTCGCCGACGCCGCGCTGCCGAGGGAGAGGAACCCCTGCTTGTCGATGGGCAGCCGCTTCTTCAGGCCCTGCCGGATGGCGAGCTCACCGCCGGCCACCCGGTCCCAGACCTGCTGGGTCTGAGCGCTCTGGGAGTCGATCACCCAGTTGCGGTACGTCCCGGCGTCGACGGCCGCGACGTCCACCGGCCGGTTCTCGATGAAGACCTTGGCCAGGGAGATCTGCTCCACGTCCGAGACACCGGGCAGCTTGCGGATCGCTGCCACGGTGGCGTCGTCGAGGGTCTTGGCCCCGTTGACGACGATGTCGGCCGGCGCGATGGCTCCGGTGCGCTCTCCAGGGGGATCGACGGCGTGGGCCGGGTCGAGCGCTGGAGCGGCGGTCTCGCCGCCGCCCGCCGCGGGTGTCGTCACGGAGCCGCTGATGGCGGGCGCCGCCGGATCCTCGGCGTTCGAGCCGGAGCAGGCAGCGGTCAGCAGCAGCGCCGGCAGCACGACCCCGCCCAACACACGCCCCACCCGCATGGCCCTTCCTCTCCCCGCCTGCCAGCGTAGGCGGGGATCTCAACTCGCGCGCCCCGTCCCGGGAATCGTTGCCCAGTCGAGTCCGGGGCGGGTCAGCCCCGGCGCCGGCGGATCTCCGCGTTGATGGCGGGGACCACCTCGTGCAGGTCTCCGATCACGGCGTACGACGCCTTGGTCACCATCGGGGCTTCCGCGTCGGTGTTGATGGCGAGGATGTTCTTGGCCGTCGAGCAGCCGGCCCAGTGCTGGATGGCGCCGCTGATCCCGCACGGGATGTAGAGCTCCGGGGAGATCCGCGAGCCGGTCTGGCCGACCTGCTCGTGGTGCGGGCGCCAGCCGAGCGAGGTGACGACCCGGGAGACGCCGAGCGACCCGTCCAGCAGCTCGGTGAGCTCCAGCAGGTCCGCGAACCCCTCCGAGCTCCCGGCCCCACGGCCGGCACCGACGACGACGCGCGCCGACTTGAGGCTGCCGGAGAGGTCGGGGGCGGGCGGCTCGGCGGAGACCACCCGGGCACCCAGGTCCGCCTCGTCCACCGCCGGGTTGCTCTCGACGAGCGTCGCGACCCGCGGGACCGGCGACGGGATCTCCTCGACCGCGTGGCCGGCCACCGTGAAGACCGCCGGCCGCTCGTCGAGCCGCATCTCCTCGAGCACGGCGCCGCCGACGACCTGGCGGGTGACGACGAACGGTGACAGGCCCCGGAACATCACGACGTTGGCCGCCATCGCGACCCCGGTCCGGGCCGCCACGTGGGCGAGCACCTCGCCGCCGCGGGGCGTGCCCGCGGCCATCACCGCGACCGAGCCGGCGGTCGCCCGCACCGACTGCACGGCGGAGGCCCAGGCGGCTCCGGAGAACGTCTCGAACGCCGCCCCGGTCGCGTGGTGCACGTGCCGCACGCCGTACCTCCCGAGCTGCTCGACGAGCGCTCCGGTGTCGCAGGCGAGCTCGCCCACGACGACCGCGTCGATGGCCACGCCACCGCCCTCGGCGGCCAGGCCACGCGCGAACGTCACCGCCTCCCGAGAGACCTCGACCGCACCGGAGGCGTCGGTCTCGACCAGCACCAGGATCATCGGGCCAGCACCCCCAGCCGTTCGAGCAGGTCGA
>JAOPXF010000287.1 GCA_025965295.1 Nocardioides sp. | reverse complement strand
ACCGGCTACTTCCTGGAACGCATCGGCGTCCAGTCGCTCGACGAGCTGCCCGAGCTGGCGCCGTTCCTGCCCGACATGGACGACATGGAGGACGAGCTGGAGCGGGTGGCGGCCTCCGGGGGCCCCGTCGAGACTTCCGCGGAGGCGCCCGCCGGGGCGGCCGCGAATGTCGTGGGGGAGCCCTCCGGCGATACGGTCGGGGAGTGATCGCGACCGACGACGAGGGGCTCATCCGCCTGCAGAAGCTGCTGGCGATGTCCGGCGTCGCCTCCCGGCGCAAGTGCGAGGAGCTGATGCTCGACGGGCTGGTCGAGGTCGACGGCGAGATCGTCACCCGGCTCGGCACCAAGGTGGACCCCACCACCGCCGTGATCCGCGTCGACGGCAAGCGGCTCCCGCCGGTCTCCGAGAAGGTCTACCTGGTGCTGAACAAGCCCCGGGGCGTCGTCTCGACGATGTCCGACCCGGAGGGGCGCCGCACGCTCTCCGACGTCGTGGCCGAGCGGCCCGAGCGGCTCTTCCACGTGGGCCGGCTCGACACGGACACGTCCGGGCTGCTGCTGATGACCAACGACGGGGAGTTCGCCCAGCGGATGGCGCACCCGTCGTACGAGGTGGACAAGACGTACGTCGCCGAGGTCGACGGGGAGGTCACCAAGGCGACGGTGGCGACGCTGCTGGAGGGTGTGGCCCTCGACGACGGCGACGTGACCGTCACCGGAGCGCGGATCATCAGCGTCTCCGGGCGCGGGCGCGGCGCCAAGTCGATCATCGAGCTGGTCATCCACGAGGGCCGCAACCGGATCGTGCGGCGGCTGCTCGAGCACCTCGGGCACCCGGTCCGCCGCCTCACCCGCACCGCCATCGGCCCCGTGCAGCTCGCGGGCCTCGAGTCCGGGGCGCTGCGTGATCTCACCCTCGACGAGCTCGGCGAGCTCCTGGACGCCGCCAGGCTCTGACGGCTGTCAGCCCGGGCTCCGGCAGGCGCTGTTGCCGCCGGAGAGCGGGTTGCCCGCCCGGTCGGTGGGGGATGGCTGTCCCGGCGCCGTGAAGTCGCAGCGGAACACGGCGGGGAAGCGCCCCTGGGGCGTGAACTCCGCCCGCCGGATGCGGTTGCCCGCGCAGCTGGTCCGATGCCCCGAGCCGCCCTTCGTGGCGGTGAAGCACCGCCAGGTCCCGGCGACCGGGGTGTAGTCGTGGGTCGCGGGGCGCGGCCTGAGCAGGCCGACGGTCCTGCTCGAGATGTCCTGGACCCGCTCGTCGGTGGTGATCGTCAACGGCCCGTGGGGGCGCAGGTGCTTGGCGCGGCCGATGTTGCCGATGGGCCGCTGGGTGTCCTTGGCCCGCACCGTGACGGTCGTCGCGCGGTCGACGACGCGGACGTTGCCCCGTGTGTCGAACAGGTCGACCTCGATGGGCAGCTCGCCCGCGGCCGTGCCACAGCGGGGTGCCGTCAGGGTGGCGCTCCAGACGCCGTTCGATGGGGATCCCGAGACAAGTCGCAGGTCCGCGGACGGCGCCTGGCCGTCCCGGGAGTACCTCGGGGCGAGGAGGACCTGCCCGTGGTCGACGCCGCTGCCGGCGTCGGTCGCGTTGACCCTGACGACGACCTGGTCTCCGTGTCGCCGTACGTCGATCGTCCGCGGGCTCCTCGTGACCGAGGTGACCCTGGGTGCTGCCTTGTCGAGAGGGCTGCTGACGACTCCGAAGGCCGTCTGGGAGGCACTGCCGTTGCCGAAGCGGTCAGCGACCGCGACCGTGACGCCCCACGTCCCCGAGCCGACGAACCGCGGCACGACGTAGGTCGCGGTCCAGGTGGACTCGCCGTCGTCGGAGCCCGAGGTGCGGGTCATCTGCCGGCGCACGTCGCCGGACTCGATGGCGAAGGGTGGGTCGATGACGACCTGCACCCCGTCGACACCGGTGCCGACCTCGCTGACGTGGGCCGTGAAGGTGAGCTCCTGCTCCGCGGCCGTGGTGTCGACGGTGGCGTCGGAGATGTCGAAGGACTCCAGCACCGGCGGGGCGTCGTCCTCGGCGGTCATCACGACGTCGAACGAGCCGACCGGCTCGTCGCCGGGCCAGCCCGTGTAGGCGTTGGGGGTCCGGTTGCCCGCGCGGTCGACGACGGAGAGCTCGCGCAGCTCGTAGTGCCCGGGTCCGCTGTAGCGCCGGAGGTCGACGTTCCCGACGAGCATGCTGTCCCCGCTCGGCTCGAGGTCCACGACCTCCCGGAGCCCGGGTCGCACGTCGTCGTCGCTGTAGACGATCACGGTGCCGCCCGCGAGGCCGGTGGCGGGCCCGGGGCCGCCGGGGTCGGTCGCCCGGACGCGGATCTCGACGGTGGCCGGCCCGTCCGTCGTGTCAGCCACGGCCGGGACGGTCGTCACCTGCCCGACACGGGGGTAGTCGGTGTCCCGCGGCCAGCAGGAGTTGACCGGCGCGACGCTCGCCCGCCCCCGTGGCTCTGCGGCCACGGCGGCGGGGGAGAGCGTGAGCACGGTGAGGACCCCCGCGACGAGCAGGGCGAGCAGGGCGGGCGGGCGCAGGACGCTCGCTCCGAGCGGGGGATGGGCGTTCATGCCTGGTCAGATGCCGAGTGTCGACGAAAGGTTCGCGCGAGAGGCCGACTGCGGACCCGCTCGACCACCGGACCCGTTCACCCACTGGACCGTGCGGCGCCCGGCGCTCGTCGACGCGTGGGGCTCGCTAGCCTTGCCCCGTCCGACGACGGTGACCAGCAGGAGGAGCAGACGTGGCGGTGCGAGCGGTCCGGGGTGCCACCCAGCTCGACGACGACGTGCGCGACCACCTGCTCGAGCGGGTCGCGGAGATGGTGATCGACGTGATGGAGTCCAACGGCCTCGAGGTCGACGACTTCATCTCGGTGATCTTCACGGCGACGTCCGACCTGGTCTCGGAGTTCCCTGCGTACGCCGCCCGCCGCCTGGGCTTCGGGGACGTCCCGCTGATCTGCGCGCGCGAGCTCGAGATCGCGGGCTCGATGCCGCGGGTGGTGCGGATGATGGCGCACGTCGAGACCGACCTGCCGCGGTCCGACATCACCCACGTCTACCTGCACGGGGCCGCGGCCCTGCGCAGCGACCTGACCCGGGTGCGGTCCGTGCCCGACGACGAACCGGCCGGCGATCCCGCCGATGACTGAGCGGCGGCTGACCGGGCCGGTCGAGGTGGTCGGCGCCGGGCTGCTCGGCACCTCGATCGCCCTCGCCTGCCGCCGGGCCGGCCTCGACGTGCTGCTCACCGACACCTCCGGCGAGAACGTCCGTACCGCCTCCGGGCTCGGTGCCGGACGTGCGCGCGCCGAGGGCGACGTGCCACAGCTGGTCGTGGTCGCCGTGCCGCCGGATCACCTCGGCACCGAGATCGCCCGCGCCCTGGGCGCCTCCGACGCCGTCGTGACCGACGTCGGCAGCATCAAGACCGAGCCCCTGCGGGCGGTGGCGGGCGAGCCCGGCGTCGCGCGCTACGTCGGTGGCCACCCGATGGCCGGCTCCGAGCGCTCGGGCCCGCTGGCCGCGAGCGCCGCCCTGTTCGACGGCCGGCCGTGGGCCGTCACCCCCCACTCCACCTCGGCGCCCGAGGCCGTGGCCCTGGTCGACGAGCTGGCCCGGCTCTGCGGCGCGGTCCCGGTCGTCCTCACCCCGGAGGAGCACGACCGGGCGGTGGCCCGTACGTCGCACCTGCCGCACCTGCTCGCCGTCCTGGTGGCCGGCCGGCTGGCCGACGCACCCCCGGAGCACCTGGCCCTGTCCGGCCAGGGCGTCCGCGACGTCACCCGGGTGGCCGGGGGAGACCCGGCCCTGTGGGAGCAGATCGTCACCGGCAACTCCGAGGCGGTCCTGGGCCTCCTCGACGAGGTCCGCGGCCAGCTCGACGTGCTCATCGAGGCCGTCTCCAGCGGCGCCCGCGCCGACCTGGGCGCCCTGCTCGCCCGTGGCGTCGCCGGGACCCGGGCGATCCCCGGCAAGCACGGCGGACCCACCCGGCCGACCCGGTCGGTCTTCGTCTCCGTGCCCGACCATCCGGGCGAGCTGGCCCGCCTCTTCGCCGACGCCGGCGAGAGCGGGGTCAACATCGAGGACGTCCACATCGACCACGACCCGGGTCGCCCGGTCGGCCTCGTCGAGCTGCTGGTCGAGGAGGCCGGCGCGGAGCACCTCCTGGGCTCTCTGGAATCTCGTGGATGGGTGACCCACCGGTAGGCTGCGGGCTGCAAACCACGCGTCGACACGCGTACCCCCAGCAGAGAGCAGGCCGGCACGTGCCCAGCAGCGCCCCCGCATCCGAGAGCCTCGGGACCGGCCTCGTCGTCGCCATCGACGGACCCTCGGGATCGGGCAAGTCCAGCACGTCGCGCGGCGTCGCCGCCCGGCTCGGGCTGCGCTACCTGGACACCGGCGCGATGTACCGCGGCATCACCTGGTGGATGCTCCGCGAGGGTGTCGACGTCCACGACCCGGAGGCCGTCGCCGCCCGCGCCGGCGACCCCGCGATCGTCTCCGGCACCGACCCGCTCGCCCCGACGATCACCGTCGAGGGGGTCGACGTCGCCGAGGCGATCCGTGGTGAGGACGTCACCGGCTCGGTGTCCCCGGTCAGCGCCGTCCCCGAGGTGCGCGCCCGGCTCGTGGCGCTCCAGCGCGAGGCGATCGCGGCCGACGGCGGCATCGTCGTCGAGGGACGCGACATCGGCTCCGTGGTCGCTCCCGACGCCCCGGTGAAGGTCTTCCTGACCGCCGACGCCGCCGCCCGCGCCGTACGCCGGGCCGCCGAGGAGGGCGGTTCGGACGTGTCGGCGACCGAGGCCTCGCTGCTGGCGCGCGACAAGATCGACTCCGGCCGCACCGTCTCCCCGCTGGTGCGGGCCGACGGCGCGGTCCACATCGACACGACCCCGCACACCCTCGACGAGGTGATCGACCTGGTGGTCGCGCTCGTGGAGGCGGTGGAGGCACCCGCGTGACCGCCTCCCGTCATCACGAGCTGCCGCGCAGCGACGGGGTCCGCCACCCCGCGCGGGTCCTGCTGCACCCGTTGCGGCCGCTGGCGCGCGCCGTCATCCGCCGCCGGTTCGGCGTCCGCCTGCACGGCACCCACCACGTGCCCCGTCGTGGTGGCGTGATCTTCGCCTCCAACCACGTGGGCATCGCCGACGGGCCGGTCCTCGCGATCTTCGCGCCGCGGCCCGTGCACGCGCTGACCAAGAGCGAGATGTTCCACGGTCTGCTGGGCCCGTTCCTGCGGGCGTCGGGGCAGATCCCGCTGGACCGCTTCCACGTCGACCCGCGCGCGGTGCGGACCTGCCTGCGGGTGCTGCGCGACGGCGGCACCATCGGCATCTTCCCCGAGGGGCGTCGCGGGGCGGGAGACCTGCAGCGCTTCCATCGCGGCGCGGCGTACTTCGCCCTCGTCACCGGGGCCCCGGTCGTGCCGGTCGCGTTCCTCGGCACCCGCGAGCCCGGTGGCCACACCGACTCGCTGCCGCCGCGCGGGGGAGTCGTCGACGTCGTCTTCGGACCGCCCCGCACCCTCGATCCCGTCCCGTGGCCACGCACCCAGGAACAAGTGGAGCGGGTCTCGATGTTGCTCAGAGAGCACATGCTGGTCCACCTGGACCAGGCGCGCGCGTCGACGGGCCGAGAACTGCCCGGTCCGCTGCCCGCCCACGACGTCGAACCCGACCCCGCCACCGGGGTCACCGAGCAAGGAGCATCATGAGCGAGGGGTACCCCGAGCCCGACGAGACCACCCAGGACCAGGGCGGCGACGCCGGCGACGGCGGGTTCGACGCGGACGCGCAGGGCCCCGTCCCGGTGCTGGCCGTGGTGGGCCGCCCGAACGTCGGCAAGTCGACGCTCGTGAACCGCATCATCGGCCGCCGCGAGGCGGTCGTCGAGGACGTCCCGGGCGTCACCCGGGACCGGGTGTCGTACGACGCCAACTGGAACGGCCGCGCGTTCACCGTCGTCGACACGGGCGGCTGGAGTCCCGACGCGCGCGGCCTCGCCGAGCGGATCGCGGCCCAGGCCGAGATCGCGGTCAGCCTGGCCGACGCCGTGCTGTTCGTGGTCGACGCGACGGTCGGCATCACCGACACCGACGCGGCGGTCGTGAAGATCCTGCGGGCCTCGAAGAAGCCGGTGATCCTGGCGGCCAACAAGGTCGACGACCAGCGCACCGAGGCCGAGGCCTACGGCCTGTGGAACCTCGGGCTCGGCGAGCCGTACTGCGTCTCCGCCCTGCACGGGCGTGGCTCGGGCGACATGCTCGACGCCGTCCTGGCCGCGCTGCCCGAGCCCCCGCCGGAGGTGATCGGGCAGGTCGGCGGCCCGCGCCGGATCGCGATCGTCGGCAAGCCCAACGTCGGCAAGTCCTCGCTGCTCAACCAGCTGGCCCAGGAGGACCGGGTGGTCGTCGACAACGTCGCCGGCACCACGGTCGACCCGGTCGACGAGCTGGTCGAGCTCGGCGGGCGCACCTGGCGCTTCATCGACACCGCCGGCATCCGCAAGCGGGTCAAGGAGGCGTCGGGCCACGAGTACTACGCCTCGCTGCGCACCAGCACCGCGATCGACCGCGCCGAGGTGGCCGTGCTGGTCATCGACGGCGGCGAGTCGATCTCCGAGCAGGACCTGCGGATCATCCAGACGATCCGCGAGGCGGGCCGGGCGCTGGTCATCGCGTTCAACAAGTGGGACCTCGTTGACGAGGAGCGCCGCTACTACCTCGAGCGCGAGATCGAGCGCGAGCTCGTGCAGGTCCAGTGGGCGCCGCGGATCAACGTGACCGCCCGCACCGGCTGGCACGTCGACCGGCTGGTCCCGGCCCTCGACAAGGCGATCGCCGGTTGGGAGACCCGGATCTCGACCGGCACGCTCAACGCGTTCCTGGGTCGCCTGGTCGCCGAGCACCCCCACCCGGTGCGCAGCGGCAAGCAGCCGAAGATCCTCTTCGGCACCCAGGCGCAGACCGCGCCGCCGATGTTCATCCTCTTCACCAGCGGCAAGCTGGACGCCGGCTACGAGCGCTACATCGAGCGTCGCCTGCGCGAGGAGTTCGGCTTCGCCGGCACCCCGATCGTGCTCCAGCAGCGCCCGCGCGAGAAGCGCAAGCGGTAGTCCCGGGGCTACCGTCGGGGCATGCGTCGACTCCCGGGTGTCCTCGTCCTTGTCCTTGTCCTGACCGCCGCCTCGCTGTCGCTGGCCGCGCCCCCGAGCGGGGCGCGGACGGCCGCCGGCGGGGCGAGGCCGATCGACGGCGGGGCGAGGCCGGTCGCGGGCACGTCGTGCACGGCGTTTCCCGATGACAACTACTGGCACGCCGACATCAGCAACCTGCCCCGCCACCCGCGCAGCCGCCAGTGGCTCTCGCACATGTCGACCGACCGCGACCTGCACCCGGACTTCGGGCCGTCGTACGGCGACGGCCCGAACTACGGCATCCCGGTCACCGTGGTGAAGCACTCGCACCCCCGGGTGAAGGTGCGCTTCACCTACGCCAGCGAGAGCGACAAGGTGAGGTACCCGCTCGGTCACGACACCCGCATCGAGGGCGGGCGCGGCTCGTCGGGTGACCGGCACGCGATCGTCGTCGACGAGGGCTCCTGCCGCCTCTATGAGACCTTCGCGACCCGCCGCACCGGCGGGAGGTGGCACGCCGGCTCCGGTGCCGTCTGGTCGCTGCGCAGCAACGTGCTGCGCCCGGACGGCTGGACCTCCGCCGACGCCGCCGGGCTGCCGGTGCTGCCCGGCCTGCTGCGGTGGAACGAGGTCAAGGCGCGCGACGTCGACCACGCGATCCGCTTCACCACCGACGTCACCAGCCGCCACCACCTCTGGCCGGCCCGCCACGATGCCGGGTCGCGCGCCAGCCTGGCCTACCCGCCGATGGGCGCGCGCTTCCGGCTCCGGGCCGGCTTCTCGACCGACGGGTTCTCACCCGGGGCCAGGGCCGTCATCGCCGCGATGAAGACCTACGGGCTGGTGCTCGCCGACAACGGCTCGCCGTGGTACTTCCAGGGCGAGCAGAACAGGGCCTGGCCGACCCGTCTCGTCGAGGACCTCAAGCGGATCCCGGCCCGCGCGTTCGTCGCCGTCGACACCTCCAGCCTGAAGGTCTCCGACGACAGCGCCGCGACACGGTAGAGGCCGATTCCTCGTCACCGGGGAGGCTGCGATAGTGTTCACACGCTCTCCGGTGGTCGAGCTCGTCGAGGCCACGGAAGGCTTTCGGGCTGTAGCGCAGCTTGGTAGCGCACTTGACTGGGGGTCAAGGGGTCGCAGGTTCAAATCCTGTCAGCCCGACCGAATAACAGCAGGTCAGAGGCCGTTTCCGCTCATCGCGGAGGCGGCCTCTTCCTCGTTCTCACCCCCCTTGTGGGTGCTCTGTGGGTGCAGGAGCTTTCCGCGGGGCCACGAGAACGGCCGCTGCGTTGGCCACGTCGTGCTCGGTGGACTGGAGGCCGCGGTGTCGGCCGGCTCGATCCCAGATGCGATCGCGACGGTTCGTGGCGACCTCGAGGTGCTGGCTCAGGGAGGACCTGGTGCGGGTGGCCATGGCCCTGGGGGTCGAGACGACGCAGAAGCTGATCCCCCTGGTCGACCGTCCTCGGTTCCGTGACCGCCTCAGCCTGCCCGGCTCAGCGTGATGTGGAGCGGGTCGTGAGTGCACCCACACTGCACCCACGCCGGGCGTTGTCGCAGGCCAGAAGCCAGCCCCTTGACAGCTGACAAGACCTCTTCCGGCCCGCCTCGAACGCAGCGGCTATTGCTCATCTGTTCGGAACCCACGCCCGTCGCGCTTCGCCTTCTGACCAGTCTCGAAGATGCCGTAGACGAAGATCAGGCCCAGGAGCCCTGTCGGAACTGCAAGCAGGTACTGCCACCACCCGCCTTCGAGGATGAGCCAGGCGGTCAGTGCCGCGAGTCCTGGTGCAACCAGCATCGCGGGGATGAGCATTGGCCAATCCCGCGTCTTGTCTGTCTCGTCCTCAACGAGTCGGTCGACGGTGGCCTCGACGTGCGCGAGCCACCGGTCACGCGCCGGCCCGGGCGGGAGAGACGCAAGGATCTCCACGTCGCTCTTGAGCCGAGTGCGCACTCGCCCGGTTCCGCGCGCAAGCCCGACGACACCGACAAGGCCTGTGGCGATCGCAGAGATGAGAGGCGCCGCGGACGCCACGTGGCTCGTATCCATCGTCACTGTCCTGGGATCTGGCCGGTGATGGCGGCGGCTGCGACGCTGATGCCGATCGCGCGGCCGGCGCCGGTGAGGCCGTTGAGGACCTTGCGGGCCCTGGTGCGGGTGTCTTCGTCGTCGGTGTTCTCGGCGATGGCCTCGAGAGCGGTGATCATCCGGTTGAGTGCGGTCTCTGGGGTGGGCCAGCGGCCTACGGCGTACAGCGCCTTCTCGGTGACGTCGAGGGGCGTGATGAGTGGCCCGGCCCCAGCGCGCCTTGGCCGGCCTTGGTCGCGGATGTACCCGCCGCGACGGAGGTTGTGCAGGGATCGGATGAGGTCGATGTCGGTCCAGCTGAGGGCGTTGCCGACGTCCCGGGCGCTGATCGGCGTGCGGGGTGACAGTTGCAGCTGCGCCTCTAGCTCGACGAGGAAGGGCAGGTCCTGGCTGGCCCAGCTGTCATCGGCGGATCGGGGCATCTCGGCACCTCGAAATGGGTGGGCGGAAGCGCCCGCTCAGCGACGGGGACTCAATACGCGCTCCTCGAGGCTTTGGACCTGTTGCTGAAGCCGGGTCACGTCTCGGGCGATCTCGTCGTGCCAACGGCGGTGGCGTCCTTCGTCGGCCATCTCTGCGCCGCAGTGCCTGCATTCGTTCATGGGGCCTCCCGGTTCTGTGGTGGTGTCGACAACGACGCTAGGTGGGACCACCGACGTTTCTGCTCAGATGCGCGAGTGGCCGGGGTGGCAGGTTCCTGCCACGGCTCGCGGGGAGTGGTTGGCACTAAAGGGCGCGATCGTCGTGTGCGGTGTCTGTCTGGGGTGTGAGGTCGACCCGGGGGCCTGATGGGCGACACGGGCTACCCGGCTGCTGCGGCCCGACAGGAGTCCGCGGTCGAGGCGTGCTCGTGGTGTCCGTGCTGGGGGGTGTCGGGCGTTCGCGATCGCGGCTCGGGAGACGCACGGGGTGTGGGGTGGTCTGACCGTCGGGCGGTGAAGGCGTCGTGACGGCCGAGCACGACGCGCTCGTGGAGCTGGCGCTCGAGGTCGACGGGCCCTGCGCGGCGGCGATCATGGACACGCTGCTGCAGCACGGGCGGCTGTCGCCGGCGACGGGCCGATGTCGGTGCTGCCGCGGGGAGCGGGGGGTGATCGCGGCGACGACGGACGCGATCACCCTGTCCGAGGCCACGATCGCGGTCCTCAACGGTCAGATCGCGGTCCTTGGTGAGCAGGTCCGTCAGGGTGCCCAGGACGGCATGGAGCCGGTCGAGGTGGAGATGGGCGGGATCCGCAGGTCGATCCACCAGTTGCCGCGCTTGATCGCCGAGCAGGCCAGAAGCAGAAGGTGGGGTGAGGTGCCGATCATCGTCGACTTCGGCTCCGGTCCGGACCCGGACACCGGGCTCCTCATGGCGGAGACCAATAGCCAGTCGGCTGTCGCGGCCAGCGTCCCCATCGCGCACACTGCATAAGTGACACGAGATGGACCTGCCCGAAGCGATGACCAATTGCGCCTGGGCCTAGCGGAACTGCACGAACGCCTGATGCGGCACACGCATGCGTTGGCAGTCGGTCGACGACCCGCTGCTGACGACATGGCGGCGGTCCTTCGGACCCTCATTGTGGCCGGCCGGGGTGATGACGCCATTCGCCGTGTCGTGAAGCGTTTCTCGCTTCGAGACCCACAGGTTGCGGTGAGCTGCCCGGCTGAATCCAGTCACAGACTCACGCCCGGCAGTGGCGTGGGTGGCGGCGGGAAGTTGTCGGGGTACTGCGACCGGCACGCGTGGCCAACACCCCAGGAACAGAAGCCCCGCCTGCACTCGACTCCCTTCTGCGGCGGCGGATGATCCAGCTCGTGCAATCGCTGCACGTAGCCGGCGTGGGCCAAGGTGCAGCTTCCCCGGCAGACTGCTATCAACGACGGGGACCCTGAGGCATGGGCACCTGAGGAACTGCGCGCGTTCCTCAGTTTGAACCGCCCCGGCGAGTCCGGAGACTTTGGCCTGCCCCGGGTTCACCGGCACCCACCTAGGGCAACTTGAGCCCGGGGTCGAGGTCCTCCAACATGAACGAAGGCCTGGCCCCGACGTCTCCGACATCGGCGCTATCGATGAGCGATGTCGCCTTACCCTGATCATCGACCGAGTACACGAACCACGGGTCGAGCACGCCATCTTCGGATACCGCACCCCCCACGAGCAGCAGCCCTTTCACATCCTCCAGGGCCGGCGCAACCTCTGAATCAGCCACGTACTTGACGCCATCAAGACTTCCGCCAACGACGGACATCGTCCGCGGCGACATCGAGTTCTTGGTCGCCGAGATAGGTCGAATGTCGACGCTCGTGACGAGATTTACGAGTCCCTCCTCGGGACGGGGAGCTCGACCCTCGTCGATGAACGCTGGCGCGCTGCCGTCGGGCGTCGTCCAGTGCGGCGAGGAGCCAAGAGCTGCCACCTGGACGATGCCAAGGTAGTCGAGCTGGCCTCTCATTCCCTTGAGGCCCTGAAGGCTGCGATCGAGCGGGTAGCCCTCCAACGTGATCACCTGGGTTATGTCGCCTTGCCCCAAGTCCGCGTCCGACTTGTTGTCAGCCGTGCCAGCGCACCCTGCGAACAGGAACGGGGCGAGAGCAATGAATGCTACGTACCTGATACGAGTCATCGCCTGCCTCCTAGTAGATCGCCGCGGCGGCGGCTTTGTCGTCGGAACCCAGGGTGCGCTTGAGGGTCCAGTCGGGGGTCATCACTGCAGCGGCTTCCGCCGACGTCACGGACCCCGAGCACTGGTTGGGGTGAAGGAGCCGGAGCCAATGGCCTAGCTCGTGCACCAGGACCGTCCGAACATCGGCGTGTTTGCTGGATTGGTTCATGGTGTCGTCCCACGTCCAGCCGTCGTTGGACAGGTAGCTATTGGCCCAAGTCATCTGTGAGCTGCCCTCCGTCGCCGCCGACGATTGGGTCGCGCCCGGCACACCGCCAGCCACATAGGTGTAGGAAACCCACCCTCCCGGCGTCGAGGCTCCCGTCGGATTCATGTGCCAGGTGGAACTTGAGATGCCGTTCCACGTGTTCACAGAATTGGTAACCTTCGCTGGCCAGGGAATTGTACTAGCCTGAACGGCGTTCACGGAGCTGACGCTCCACTTGTTTCCCGAGTAGCAATAGGCGTTTGCCGCTTGCTCCGTTCCCAGCAGTACGAGCGGGAGCAACCCAACCCCCGCGGCGACCGCGATCCAGCGCGCAACACGTCTCTTCATCTTTGACCTTCCCCCGTTAATCCCACCCCCGTTCGTGGGAAGAACATGTTCTCACTTGGGCATAGATGGGTGCAATGGTTTGACGGATCGACTCTGTCGCGTGCCGGGTCTGATGGAGGCTCTCATTCCACGGAAGGATGAGTGTCACGGCGGCACCAAGGAAGTACCCGGACGAGCTTCAGGAGCGGGCAATCCGGATGGCGGTCGATCTGCGGCGTGACCCGGCGACGTGGACCGGCGCTCTGCGCCGCGTCGGTGAGCAGTTGGGGATCAATCCCGAGACGCTGGGCAACTGGGTCGGCCAGGCCGAGATCGACCAGGGCCACCGTCCCGGAGTGACCAGTGCCGAGACGCAGCGGATCAACGAGCTCGAACGCCAGGTCCGTGAGCTGCGGCGTGCGAACGAGATTCTGCGGACGGCGGCCAAGTATTTCGCCGGGGAGACGCGCTGGTGAGTCGCTTCCAGTTCGTCGCCGACAACTCCGCCACCTCCCGCCCCGGCTGGACGGTGAAGCGACTGTGCGAGCTCGTCGAGGTGACGCGCTCATCGTTCTACGCTTGGCAGGCAGGCGAGCCAGCTCGTGAGCAACGCGCGGCCGCGGATGCTCAGCTCGAGGCGCGGATCCGCGAGGTCCATCAGGGCGACAACACCGTCGGCGCGCCGAGGATCACCGCCGAGTTCAACGATGGCGCCCCGAGGGTGAGCGGGCAACCACAAGCGCGTCGCGCGGGTGATGCGCGCGGCTGGGATCGCCGGCTACGTCAAGAAGCGAAAGGTCCGCACGACCGGGCCGGAGCCTGCCGATCAGTTGGTCCCCGACCTGCTCAAACGGGACTTCACCGCTGACGCGCCGAACCGTCGCTACGTCGGCGACATCACCTACCTGCCGCTGGCCGAGGCAGCCGGTGGTCACAACCTGTACCTGGCCACCGTGATCGATTGCTATTCGCGTCGCCTCGTGGGGTGGGCGATCGCCGATCTCGGTGTCACCCAGTCCATGGGCGCCGTCAGCTCCTCGGCCGACAACGCACTCGCAGAGTCGTTCAACGCTGCCCTGAAGCGTGGGGTTCTCCAAGACGCGAAGACCTGGCCCGACCGTGAAGATGTGCGCGGGTCGCGGCATGACCGGATGGCCGCTCACTGCTAGGCGCGCGCCGGAATTCTGGCAGCGTGGACGGAAGACCTCCACGATGATGAGTTCGTGTCTCTGAACGAGTTGTGGACGAGGGTGCGCAAGATTCTCGACGAGGCGCGCTCACACCTCACGAACGCCGGTGACGATGAGTTGTGCTTGTTCGAGGACTTCCTTGAACACAACGAGCTTGGCCTCGCGATGGACGCACTCGCTGATGTCGCCGCAGAGCAGCGGGCGCCTTCGACCGTCTGGCGTGCCCTCGCGGCCGCAGCGAAAGCGATGGACTTGACCGAGGATCATCCGGTTTACGGTGGGACCGTGCGAGTCATCGAACCCACGTGAATGCGGCACCGGACTGGAGGGACTTCAGGGCTCTTGAACGAGTGGGATCCGATCGGAGTCGCGCCCAAACTCGGAGGACCGGAAGACGAATATGACTGCTTGCTTGGACCCCTGCTGACGCTGCTCTCTGGAGGCTCCGGTGAGCGGGAGATCGGGTCGTTTCTGCGCACGGAACTCAGCGACCACTTCGGTCTCGACCCGAACTACTCACAGCCCGAGAAGTTCGCGGCACGGGTACTTGCATGGTGGTCGTTCCATCGAGACACCTAGGTCGTTATCGGCAGATCCATCCGATGCGCGGTCTGGTGGGTAGCTCGAGCGCCTCCGGTCATTGGCGCCGCTGTCGCTCCAGGTGCTCCGCGAGGTCTGCTCCCGTGGCCTCGCCCCGAGGTGTGTACGCCAGGTCGATCCACTCGGAGATCCAGGTCACCACGTCATTGAGGCGCTGGCCCGCCCGCCACAACGCTTCGAGCGAATGAGTGGCTTCCGGGGGGAAACGGTCCTGTTGGTCGAGCAGCAGCTCGGCGTGGCCCAGCATCGTGGTCAGTGGTGTCCGGAGGTTGTGGTTGACGACCTCTGCCAGGGAGCGGTTCAGCTCCCCCCGGGCGGCAGCCACCAGGTTCGTGACGTCTGTCATGACCGCCCACGAGCCCTGCCGCTGGCCGTCGAGGCCCAGGATCGGCGTGGCGTTGACGCGAACGTGACGGACGGGCTGTCCCGGGGCCTTCACGGTGACGACGGCATCGTCGACGACCTCCCCGCGCGAGGCCCGCACGATGGGCACCTCATCGGGTTGCAGGAGGCGGGCGCCGCCGTCGCCGTACAGGTGGAACACCTCTGCCAGGGACTCGGCCGGAACCGGTTCGAACGGGCGGTGCAGAATGCGCTCCAGGGCCGGACTCAGCATGGACAACCGTCCGGACCCGTCCAGGACCGCGACGGCCAGACCGGCGCGGCACACCAGCGTCTGAAGGGCTGCCGGGTCAATCCCCTGGGAGACGGGGAGGTCGTCCGGAATCGGCATCATGCTCCTCCCTGCCGTTGCATGGGTGACTGTCCCGAAGCCAGTGACTCGGACTCCGCGGACGTGGTCCGCGGCTTCCGGGACGCCTAGCCGACGCCCGACGCCTGAGTTGGGTGTCGCCCGCCTCTGTGTGGCGGCGGACATGTCGACCGGTTGCCGCCGTACTCTGGAACCATGGCTCACCCTGAACGCTTCTGCGACGAAGCAGACCCACTCGGCCCACGTGCGGCGCGCACGGGACAGACGAGTGCGCTGAGCGGCTAGGAATGCCTTCGGAACGTGAACCGATGCCCGTACGTCGGCCGGGGCCGGACAGCATCGTGCCCTCGAGGCATCCGCACGGGGAGGAGGACGTCGGCACGGCACCCGTCGGGACCCACCTGCGTGCGCGCGCCACGTGCCCGGACGAGGCCGAGGAGATCCTCTCCCGGCACTACCTCTCGAACCGGCTGCACCTGCGACCCGGATCCAGGGAGCTCGAGATGGAGTTCGCCGGTCTCAAGATCGGGGCGATCACCGCCGGGAGGCTCTCGTACGGTCACGGGGTCCGGCTGGTGACCGAGGAGGCCACCAACTTCCACGTGAACATGCCCGTCCGGGGACACGCAGTCTCCAGGCGCGGGCAGAGCAGACCGGTTCACACCGCTGTGGGTCAGGGTCTGGTGTTCTCTCCGGAGTCGCCTGCGGAGATCTCCTGGTCGGCGGACTGTGTCCAGCTCTGCTTGATGATCCCACGCGGCGGGCTCGAGGCCGAGCTCGAACGACTGCTCGGCCGCTCGGTCCGCGCACCCTTGCGCTTCGACTTCGGCGTGGCACCCGACCGTGCCTCCGGGCGTCTCGGGACGGTGCTGGACCTGGTGGCGCAGGAGCTCGATCGACCGTCGGGCCTGGCCACGAGCCACGTTGCCGGTCGCCACGTCGAGGCTCTGGTGCTCGATGGGCTGCTGCTGGGGCAGTCGCACAACTACAGTGCCGCGGCCCTGGGGCTCTCCACGAGGGCGCCCGGAGGAGCCATCAAGCGCGCGCTCGACCTCATCGAGGAACAACCCGCCGAGCCCTGGACGTCCGCTGCCCTGGCCCGGGAGCTCCACCTGAGCGTGCGCGCTCTCCAGGCCGGGTTCAAGCGCGAGGTGGGCCTGTCGCCGATGGCCCACCTCCGGAGCGTCCGGCTGCGCCGCGCGCACACCGCCCTCAGGGAGGCCGACCCGGCCGACACCACGGTCCAGGGGGTGGCGGTGAGCCTGGGCCTCCTGCACCAGGGCCGGTTCGCGGCCGACTACCGGGCCGTCTTCGGCGAGATGCCCTCGGAGACACTGCACCGCTGACTCGCACGGCGCACTAGGTGGGCTCCCTGCCGCGTGCGAGACGGTCGCGACGGTCCTCCTCGCGCTTGGAGTAGGCGGCGGCTCGGATCGCCTCGTCCGACTCCAGGCCGGTGCCGAGCCCCCCGCCGACGGTGGCTGCCGAGGCGACGAACCAGGCCAGGACGAACAGTTCGCGGTAGCCGACCGAGGCGTTCAGGTAGCCGCCCATCAGATCGGGGTCGAGGATGAAGAGCGCCCACGCCAGGTTCACGACGAAGAGGGCGGCGTAGCAGATGAGCACGCCGGTCATCAGCGTCAGCAGCGTGGAGGCGTTGTAGAGGCGAGACCTCTCCCGCGCTTGCGCGGAGTCGTCGTCGGGGCGGTCCCACAGCTCACCGTCGATCACGAGCCAGCCCACGACGAGGGCGACGGAGGCCACCGTCGCGACCACCAGGCGCCACCACGACAACGAGTTCGCGAGCACCCAGACCGTGGAGTTGATCGTGGCGACGGCTCCGGTCGCCAGCGCCGCCACCAGCGCGGACTTCAGCCCGGGCACCAACAGCCACGGGCGGTTGGCGAGCACCATGCCCATCAGGAGGCGCCAGCGACCGCGCAGCCGCGGGAGGGCCACCCGGTGGGCATCCTGCGTCTGCGGGTCGGCCATCCCGCTCACCAGCGAGCGCACCGCCCGGCGGGCGCGGGTGTGCATCCTCAGCCCGCCCAACGCAGGCAGTGACAGCACGGCGGTCCGGCGCTCCGGGTCGGTCTGGACGAGCAGGTGGTGTCCCTCGTGGTCGTGGAGAGGGAGCTCGGTCAGGCCGACCACGAGATCCCAGCCTCGCTCACGGGCGTGGCCCTGCAGCCGGGCCAGTGCGGTCCCGACGTCCTCGGATCCGGTGGTGAACGGCTCGCTCACGATCGTGATGTCCCACGCGTCACCGCTGACGGACTCATCCAGGTCCGACATCCTTCGCGCGATCGCCGTGGGAGCGGCTGGGTCGGCCACGAGTCCGACACGTAGGGACGCCATGTGACACGGTACCCACTGCCGGCCGCCGGGAAACGGCGACGGCCCACCCCTGCCACCCCCAGGGGTGGGGTTGGCCCGCGGCGGACGGGGGTACGGCGAGAGTCCCATGACAAAGCCCCGCGTGACCCTGCCTCGCCTCGCCTCCACGGCCGGGGGCGCCGCCCTCGCGGCCGCGACCGGCGTGGTCGCGTCCCTGCGGCCGGCGCGCAAGCCGCTCCATCCCCGTGGCGACGTGCTCACCGGCCGGATCTTCCGCAGCGGCTCGGAGGAGAAGACCGGTGTCGCGTGGCTCGACGAGCCCGGGGAGGACGACGCCGTCGTCCGGCTCTCGCGAGCGATCGGGCTGCCGCGCACGCTCCCGGACATCCACGGCCTCGGGATCCGGGTGGCCGGCGAGGCCGGCGAGGGGGACCTCCTCTTCGCGACCACCGGCTGGGGACACCTCACCCGCTTCGTGCTGACCCTGAGCCGACGGCCCCGCACCCGCCCGATGACCACGCTGCTGCCCTACGAGACGGACACCGGGCCGGTGCTGCTCGGTGCCGACGGCATCGGCGCCGAGACCTACGAGCTGGCCTGGGCCCGCCCGGCCGGGGAGTGGCACGCCTTCGGCGTGCTCCGCCTGTCGTCGTCGCGGGCGCCGGACGCTGACATCTCCTTCGACCCGGTACGTCGTCAGCTCACCGGCCTGCGGCAGTACGCCGCGGTGGAGCGGCTGCGTGAGCCGGCGTACCTGCGGGCCCGCCGTTCCCGCTCGGACGTCTGAGGAGCGGTCTCGACGGGCTCGACCACCGGGGGCTCAGGAGGCAGCCATCGTCCGCTGCGGGGGCAGGACCCGCGTCGTGAGCTGCTCCATGACCCAGTCCACGCCACACCGGCCGGGCCTGAAGGACGGGGCCCTGCGCCAGAGGTGCACGAAGGCCTCGGTGACCACGTCGTCGGTCGGCCGGGACCCGCCATGCCGCTCCACCAGGGCCAGCACCGGCGCGTAGAAGAGGTCGAGCAGGTCTCCCAGCGCGGTCTCGTCCCCCCGGCCGCACCGCACGACCAGCTCGGTGACGAAGCCGCGGCAGGGCGCGGGTGTCGCCGGCACCTGGACGTGCTGGAGCTGGTTCACGAGTTCTCCCTCGGGCAGTGTGGTGGGGGGACCGAGGTCCCGACTCCAGAGTGCTGGCCGGGTGTCGCACCGGGAAGTGGCAAACTTATGCACTCTGCGCAAAGAGCTGCACAAGTTGGCCCCGGACGCCGATAGTGGGTTGGTCCCAGGTCGGGACCGGCGTGGACGGGGGAGGCATGGCAACCGGAGCGGACATCCCGCCGAGGGTGGGCGAGGGGCTGGCGATCCAGCAGGCGAGCCATCTCCTCGGCGTACCGGCGCCCACGCTGCGCTCGTGGGAGCGTCGCTACGGCCTGCCGACGGCCGGGCGCAGCGCCGGCGGTCACCGCCGCTACTCCGAGGAGGCGCTGCACCAGCTCCGCCTGATGCGTGACGAGGTCGCTCGCGGTCGCCGGGCCGCCGACGCGGCCCGTGAGGTGCGGGCCCTGCTCGACCAGCAGGGCCCGGTCCGCACGCGGGTCGAGCAGCTGCTGGCGGCCTCCCGTCGGATGGACCCGCCCGGAGTACGGGCCGCGCTCGACGGCGCCCACGAGGAGCTCGGCCTGGCCGTGACGCTCGACGAGGTGCTGATGCCGGCGATGCGGCAGGTCGGCGCGTGGTGGGAGACCGGTCGGTGCGACGTGGCCGAGGAGCACCTCACCACCGAGGCGGCGCGCAGCTGGCTGGCCCGGATGACCGCCCTGGCTCCGGCCCCCACCGCCCGGCGCCCGATCCTGCTGGCCTGCGGGCCGCGTGACCTGCACACGCTCGGCCTCGAGGCGCTCGCGCTGCTGCTCGTCGACCGGTCCCGGGCCTGCCGGGTGCTCGGCGCCCGCACCCCGGCGCGGACCCTGCTCGCCGCCGCGACCGCGACCGACGCAGCGGCCGTGGTGGTCGTGTCGCACCTGACCACGCACCGGCGTCCGGCGGTCGAGGCCCTCGCGGCCGTGGCGGAGACCGGAGTCCCGGTGTTCTACGCCGGCAACTCGTTCCTCTTCCCGCGCGCTCGGGCCGGGGTGCCCGGCACGCATCTCGGCGAGGGCCTCGCTGCAGCGGCCGACATGCTGCTCGCGCGCACGTGACCTCGGCGGGCGACGAAGGGTCGGTCACCGAGCCGCTGACCGGAGGTGCGTGGATGCAGCATGAACACACCGACGCGCCCGACTCACGGGTGGCCGCCGTGCTCGAGGTGCTGGCCGGCGCACCACTCGACGGCGTGGCGCGGAGCTGGTCGGTCGAGCCGGAGCTGGTCCGGCGCTGGCACGCGGCGTTCGTCGACGCCGGCGCCGGGCGGATCACCAACCGGCCGGACCCGGAGGCGGCCAGCCAGCGCGACCGCTTTCTCGCGGCCTTCGCCCACGAGCTGCGCAGCCCGCTGACCGTGGCCCAGGGCTGGGTCGGGATGCTGGCGGAGGGTGAGGTCCCCCCGGCGGCGCTGGCCCGGACGGTCGAGCGGCTGGCCGAGGCGCTCGACCGGCTCGCCGAGCGCGTCCGCGACGTCGAGCTCCTGGGCGCGGCGTCGCTCGGACGGATGCGGGTGACCCGCGAGGTGGTGTCGGTCGCCGAGATCGCCGCCGCACTGCCCGGCGTCGGCGAGGTCGGAGGAGAGGGCGGGGAGGTCGAGCTGGAGGTGGATCCCGACCTGTTCCGCCGGGTCCTGCGCGACTGTGGCAGGCCGCCGGCGTCGCACCGCAACCCCGGGCGCTGCGCCTCGAGGTCAGCACCGTCGACCCGTGGATCGAGCTGAGGGTCGTGCGGGACGCCGACCCCGTCGACCCGCGGCTGCTCCAGCTCCTGTTCGAGCCGTTCGACCTGAACGACGACGGGACCGGGGTTACCATCGGCCTCTACCTCGCACGCGCGCTCACCGTGGCCCACGGTGGCACGATCGGGGTGGAGCAGGACGACCACCACGGGGTGCTGTGGGTACGGGTCCCACGTCGTCCGACACAGACGTGACGCCATCCGGGCGGCCGCATGGGGGGAGAAACAACGATGACGTTCAAGCTTGCGTGTGGAGACGTGATGCCGGGCTGCTCGGCCCGCTTCGAGGGCACCGATCGTGACCAGCTGATGGGGCAGGTGGCCGGCCACGCCGCCAACGCCCATGGGATCTCGGACATCACTCCCGAGATCCGCGCCGCGATCGAGGACAAGATCAGCGTCGCCGCCTGAGGCGACCACTCCAGGCCGACCTGATCGGGCGCGTGGTCGGAAGCGCGAGGACGCAGGCCCCGGACACTGTGGCGAGCGGGATGTACCCCAGGTGCCGCGAGTCCTGGCTCGCTCCGGCGTTGTCGCCCCGCACGACCAGGTGGCCGTCGGGGACCTGCCGACCCGCTTCGCCCCGGTGCAGCCGCTCCGGCAGCCAGCCGGGAACCGGGTCCCCGGCGACGGCCGCGACGCGCTTGACCCGCCAGGCCGGCCCCTCGGGGGTGCCCGGTCCGTCGGCCACCCGGAACACGACGAGGTCGCCCGGCAGGTAGTGGCGACGTCGTACGGCGAGCAGCCGCTGCCCGTCGTGCAGGGTCGGCTCCATGCTGTGCCCCCGCACCGTGACCGCGAGCAGGAGTGGGCGCGGACTCATGCCGTCCACGAGCGCTCCAGGTAGCCGGACGCCTGGAGCACGAAGAGCCGGGCGTAGCGGCCGTCGCCTTCGACGAGCTCGGCGTGGGTGCCCTGCTCGGCGATGACACCGTCCTCCAGCACCACGATCAGGTCCGCGTCGCGCAGCGACGCCAGCCGGTGCGACACCATGAGGCTCGTCCGGCCCTGCCGGATCAGGCCGAGCGTGCGGTGCACCCGGTGCTCGGCCTCGGCATCCAGGCCCGAGCTCGGCTCGTCGAGGATCACCAGGTCGGCCTCCCCGCGCATCAGTGACCGGGCCAGCGCGACGCGCTGCCACTGCCCGCCCGACAGCGTGGTGGCGCCGGCCTCGTCCGCCCCGAAGGTCCGGGAGAGCAGCGTGTCGAAGCCGCCCGGCAGCCGGCGCAGGGTGTCGGCGATGCTCGCCTGCTCGGCGGCGCTCACCACCCGGGCGCGGTCATCGATCGCCTCGAGGTCACCGATGCCGATGTTGTCCGAGGCGGAGAGGTCGTACTGCATGTAGTCCTGGAACGTGACGCCCACCCGTCGGCGCAGGGCATCGAGGTCGAGGTCGCGCAGGTCGGTGCCGTCCCAGAGGATGCGCCCGCGCTCGGGGTCGTAGAGGCGGGTGAGCAGCTTGATCAGGGTGGACTTGCCCGCCCCGTTGATGCCGACCAGGCCGACGGCCGCACCCGCCGGGATGACGAGCGAGACGCCCCGCAGCACCCATGCGCTCTCGGGGGTGTACCGGAACCACACGTCGCGCAGCTCGATGGCCGACACCAGCGGGCCGGGCACCACCGCGCCCGAGCGGATCTCGGCGGGGCTGTCCCGGACCCAGAGGTAGTGCCGCAGCAGGTCGACCGCCTCGACCGCGCTGCCCCAGCTCGAGACCAGGCCCACGGCGCAGCTCTGGATGCTCGCGACCGCGGCGAGGAAGAGCGTCAGGTCCCCGATCGTCAGGGCGCCGCTGCGGACCCGGAGTGCCACCACGAGCAGGCCGGCGGCCGAGACCAGCCCGCCGAGCAGCGACACCCCGGCGTTGCTCCGCGCGGCCCCGCGCTCGACCCCCAGCTCGGCTCGTCCGGCGCTCGCCAGGGCGCCGATCATCTTCCCCCGGAAGAAGTCGGTCAGCCCGAAGAGCCGGAGCTCCTTGACCGCGCGGGCGTCGGTCAGCAGCAGGCGGTAGCCCAGCTGACGCCGCACCGTCTCGCTCATCGCCTCGCTCGTGCGCACCCGCGCCCGCGAGATGCGGACCTGCGCGAGTACGTCGACCGCACAGGCCACGAGCAGCAGGGCGACCACGGGCGGCCAGGTCACCACCAGCACGCCCAGGAAGCCCCCGATCGTGACCGCGCACTGGAGCACGCTCAGCACGAACGCGTTCAGCGTGTTCGGGGCCACGTCGGCGGCGGACTCGGCCAGCCGCAGCCGGTCCAGCGAACGGGAGTCCTCGAAGAAGCGCAGCCCGGCCTGCCGGTTGAGGGCCTCGAAGAGGGCGTCCTGGGCCGCGAGGCTGACCGCCAGCCGCATCGAGAGCGCGACGTAGCCCAGGACCGCGACGACGAGGGGCACGGCGATGCCCGCGACCCCCGAGGCGAGGGCGAGGGCGACGACCCGGGAGTCGTCCGCAACACCGGGAGAGGTGACGCCGTCGACGAGGTGCTTGAACAGCAGGGCCGCGACCGCGGGCAGGGCACCGAGACCGAGGGTCAGGACGGCCACGACCAGCGTGCGGCGTGGCGCCACCCGCCAACCGAGCCCGGCGGCAGTCGCGACGACCTGCCGCCAGGTGCCGTCGGCGGCGGGGCGCCGCACCGACGTCACCGGCGGGCGGGGTGTGACCCCGAGGAGGCGTCGCTGGTCCGGAGCACGCTGGCGTCGACCTCGTGGGAGGCGGCGACGACCTCGCCCCCGACCACCCGCAGCACCGTGGGGTACTCGCGGACGCCGCCGAACGCCGCCGCCGCCGTGCCTCCGACCGCCACGAACGCCGGACGCGCAACGGCACCGAGCCGGTCCGCGAAGCCGACGGCCCGGGGGTCGTCGTCCGAACCGAGGACGAACGCGAGCGTTCGCGCGGGCAGGTCGTCGCGGCGGGCCAGCAGGGTCTCCGCGGCCTCGACGCAGGGGTCGCAGGCCGGCGAGAGGAAGGCGACCAGGGTGTCCTCGGCCAGGTCCAGCTCGGTGACCGGCGTGTCCCGCGGCCCGGTCTCGTGGAACGCCCCGACCCGGTGCCCGAGCGGGGGCAGCAGCGAGGCAGCCGCGGCCACCGGGGGCGCGGCTCCCGTGCGGACCCGCCGCGCCAGCGCCAGGACGAGGAGCAGGTTCAGGGAGCTGACGACGGTCAGCACGAGGACGACGCACCAGAGCAGGGTCATGGCTGCCTTTCAGACGGTGGGGGCGACGAGCAGGAAGCGCAGCTCGGCGGCGAACGCGACCGCGATGCCCGCCAACGCACCGGTGGCGACGAGCAGCACGGCGGGTGCGGGGGCGACGGCCGCGGCGTGCGGACCCGTGACCAGGGCCGCACCGGCCAGCACCGTGAGCAGCACGTTGCGCAGCACGGTGCCGGCGCCGATGTCCTCGGCACCCGCCCCGAAGCAGTGGCAGGTGACCCGCGACCCGGTCGCCACGATCCCCAGCACGCCGGCGGTCAGCGTGCCCAGCAGCAGGGTGGCGAGCGCCAGGCCCGGCAACGGGGCGACGAGCAGCAGCAGGCAGCTGGCGACCTCGGCCAGGGTGACGGCGAGGGCGACCGGTGCGGAGGCGCGGGTCCCCAGCCCGGGGACGGTGCGCAGCGAGCGAGCGAACGCGCGCCAGCGGGTGCGCCCCGCGGGGCCTAGCGGCAGCTTGGGTGCGACCGCCAGGAGCAGCAGGGTGACGAGCAGGGCGCGGACCAGCAGGACGAAGCCCGAGATCATCGACGTTCCTTACGGCCTGGGAGGGGAGTGAGCGGGGGGCGCGGGACGAGGCGTGGCGGGGCCCGGCGTCCCGGGCGCCCGCCACGACCCGGTCAGCAGTGGGAGGTGTCGACCCGCCCGGTCGCGACGCCGGACTTGTCCGTGCACGGGCCCGTGCACGAGTGGGCGTAGTAGTAGTAGCGGGTCGTCTTGACGTGCTCGCTGCAGGTGGTGTGGCTGTAGGTGGTGCTGCACAGCTCACCGGCGTTCTGGACGCAGGCGCCTGCGTCCACCGAGCCGATCAGCCTGCCGACCAGACGGTCGCCGAGGCTCTTGGTCCTCCGGATCATGATGTCCCTCTTTCTCGTGGTCCGTCGCGCCCGAGTGGTCGCGAACCGCGCCCATTCAATGGCTCCGGACGCACCCGCCACCACGAAAGGGCACCGGCAAGAGGACCGGAACTTTCGGGTCCCCCTACGATGAGCAAATGCCTGTCGGGAGGCTCCGGGACGACCCTCGAAGCTCCTTGCTGGGTCGCCTGCGGGGAGCCGCCGGGCTGACCCAGGAGGAGCTCGCGGAGCGCGCCGGGATCAGCGTTCGCAGTGTCAGCAACCTCGAGCGCGGCAGCGTCTCCCACCCCCACCGGTCCTCGCTGGAGCGGCTCGCCGACGCTCTCGGGCTCGCCCCGCACGACCGGGAGCACTTCCTGGGCCACTACCGGCACGGCCACCAGGCGGAGGGGCGCGGGGCCCCGTTCGACGGCTGGATCGTCCCGGCCGAGCTGCCGGCAGGGTCGGCCCCGCTCGTCGGCCGTACTGCCGAGCTCGCGGCGCTCGACGACGCGCTGGCCCACGAGCGGCCGGACGGC